>JBJTEN010000285.1:0-7924 GCA_046092925.1 Phenylobacterium sp.
GGGTCTGGACAATCGCGTTGTCGTTCTCACCGGCGTCGATCCATCCATCCTTCCGCAGGGGATGGACGGCCTCCTTGAACGCCCGCTCGTCTCTTTCACGCAGGGCCTTGTTCGCAGCGTACTTCAGGGCGCCGGTCTCGATGGCCAGCTCGACGAAGGCGTCGCGGGTTCCCGAGGACGGCGGCGGCCCGTAGACGAGGATCCGTCCCCTCGGAAGGCCAGCGCCCACTTCCGCCCAGGTCCTGTAGGGGTTGGCCTGGTGCTGACCGTAGCGAAGAACCTTGGCCGCAAGGCCCAGATAAAGAGCCGAAGGCGTCAGGGCGTAGTCCGGTGCGCGTTTGTCCATCGCCACGACAATGCCGTCGAAGCCGATCTTCAGCTCGACGATGTCCTTGACCCCCTTGGCGGCGCAGGCGTCGAACTCCGAGCGCTTCATCCGCCGGGAGGCGGTGGCGATATCCGGATAGGAGCTCCCGACGCCTGAGCAGAACAGCTTGATCCCGCCTCCGGTGCCCAGGCTCTCCACCTTGGGCGCCTTCATGCCGGTCTTCCTGGCGAACTGCTCCGACACCCTTGTGGCGAAGGGAAACACTGTGGAGGCACCCACGGCCCAGACGAAGTCGCGGGCGGCGTGGGCGGGCGTTGCGCCCAGCAGGCTTGCGAAGACGACTGCGGCGGTGGTCGCCGCAAGGCCGCCAGCGCCCCGGGGCAGGCTGGAGTGACGGGAAGAGACGTGGATCATGGAAGGGATCTCCTGGATCGAAAGGTCCCGGACGAGGGGCCAGACGGATCCGCAGCGAGACGGATGCCCTTCTGGTCACTTATCCGGATCATGTGACAGTGTGGCGACGCATTAGAAGTCGTACTGGGCGCGAAGCTGGAGCAGGCGAATACGGACGTCCGGCTGGGGCCGGGCATACTCGACCCGGGCCTCGGAGAGGTTGAGCACGACCCGGAAGCCGGGCTCAGGGCGCCAGACTGCGCCAAGGGTCAGGCCGCGATAATCTCCCGCCCGCCGGGCGGAGAATCGCCCGGTGTCGGTCAGGGCGGAGTCCCGGACGTCCGTCAGGTCGGCGAAGTCGTACCGGGCCAGCAGGTCCAGCGACCCGAGGCCGCCCTTCGACAGGGGTGACCGCACCCCGGGAATGGAGACGAGGCCCCTCGGGCCATCGTATCCGCGGCCCTCTCCGGCGAGGTTCCAGCCCGCATAGACATATCCGGCGACCAGGACGGGGTCTCCGCCCGGCGCGGCCCTTGGACTGCGCTCGGCCGCCAGACGGGCCGCTTCGGCCTGGACCCAGAAGGGCCCGCTCATCCAGGCGAACTCAAGGCCGGCGGTCGAATCGCCGCGCGAGAAGGACCCCGAACCCAGCCAGTCTCCGGACCGGCCGACGGACGTCCCGGGTCGGGCGGCGTAGCTGCGGTTGGCCTCATCGCCGAAGTCCCGGACCCGCGCCCAGACGCCGAGATGCAGCCGATCCGTATCGCCGGTCTGCAGGGCGCCGGCCAGCCGAAGGGTCACCCCGCGCCGATCGCGCGCGCCGGCGGCGGCGGTTCCGTCGAAGTCCAGGCCAAGATTGTTGAAGGTGTCCCCCTGCGCCGCCAGTGTCCCCACGAGAGCGCCTGCATTGACCCGGACCTGCACCGAACTCGTGAAGGGATCCGTCACAAGGTCGCCGTAGGGGCCTCGCTCCATGAAGGAAATGCTCCGGGTCGACGTCAGGTTCTCAAGCCCCGCGGCCTTGAGGTTGCCCGCAGCGACAAGGATCGCAGGACTGACCCGATACTCCACGGCGACCTGGTCCCAGACGAAGGCGTCATTGTTCGACGCTCCCCCCTCCATCCTGATCATCAGGCGGTCCGAGACCCTGGTATCGAGGCCGAGAAAGGCCTGACGGACCCGAACGAGATCCGTCCGAACCTCCCCTGCGCCGGAGGGCGAGGCCACCTGGCTCACCGAGTCGACCAGAAGGCGTCCCTTGGGCCGGAACTGGAGCCCCCCGGCTTCGGCCGCCTGGACGTCTGGGACAGCCAGCAACAGCCCCGCCAGGGCTGCAAGCGCTGCAGCGGCCGGGCGAAGTATGAAACGGCTCGCCAAACTCGGGTCTCCGGCCGGGGTGAAGGTTCAGGGAGTGTGACGTTTCCGTGACGGGGCCTTAAGCACCGAAGATGACACTTTGATGACAGGGCTCAGAGCAGTCTGGCGCGGATCGTCTGGCTCAGAAGGTCAATCAGGGTGACAGCGACTACGATGACGATCGAGATCGCAGCCGTGAGCGCATAATTGAAGCTGTTCATGCTGTCGAACAGGATCTGCCCTATGCCTCCTGCGCCGATCAGCCCGAGAACAGTGGCGCTGCGGCTGTTCGATTCGAAGCGGTAGAGGGCGTAGGACGTCCAGAGCGGCGCCACCTGGGGGATGACCCCCCACACGATCTCCTGGAGGCGGGAGGCTCCGGTCGCCCTGACCCCCTCGACGGGACCGCGATCAATGGCTTCCACGGCCTCTGCGAAGAGTTTGGCCAGCACGCCGCCGGTATTGAGCGCCAGGGCCATGACGCCGGCGAAGGGGCCAAGGCCCACGGCCACGAGAAAGGCGGTGCCGATGACCAGGTCCGGCACCGAGCGGATCAGGTCCATCAGCCGGCGGACAGGCAGCTGAATGAAGGCGGGAGCCACGTTCCGGGCGCCCAGAAGGCCCATCGGGACCGCGAAGATAATGGCCAGGGTCGTCCCCCAGATCGCCATCTGGATGGTCAGCCACATCTTCTCGATGAGGTCCCGCCAGTTCGAGAAGTCGGGATTGACGAAGCCCGAGGCGAACTGCCGCATATTCTCCGAGTTCGAGAAAAGAAGCGGAAACTTGGTGATCTCGGCGGAGCCGAAGGAGGAAATCAGAAGGAGGATGATCCCGCCCCAGAGGACGAAATCGAAGACCTGCTGGCCGAAGGGCTTTGTGGGTGGCGACAGAAGGGGTGCGGCGGCCTGGGTCATGAATCAGGTCGCATCCTGTGACTGACCGGTGCGGGCCTGCAGCGCGGCCTCCTCGGCCTTGACGGTTTCCAACGCCCTTCTGGCCTCGGCGATGCGCTTGGGATCCCCTCCGCGCTGGGCCTGCAGCAGGTTCTCGGTGGCCTCCATCTCTCGCACCCTCAGGAGGTGATTGTCATCCGCCGGCATGAAGCCGCCGATGGAAATCCGGGCCAGCAGGGCCCTCTGCCGCTCGGCTTCCGGCCCTTCGCCCTGGGCGTAGGTCAGGAAGAACTGGCGGAGCTTCTCCTTGATCGCCGGGTCCAGATCCTTGCGCCAGACCATGGGGTCCTCGGGGAGGCGGGGAGATGTCCAGACCACGCGCACCTTGTCCGCCAGGGTCGGCTCGCCCCTTGCGACGCGTTCCGCGTCCCGCTCGCGCTGCATGCGCAGGCTTGTCGTATTCCCGGTGGCGGCGTCCAGCACCCCGTTCGCCACACCGACCAGGTTGGTGTTGTGATTGGCGGACTTGAGGGTCTTGAAGCAGGTCTGGATGTCGATGCCCTTGGGCGAAAAGAGATAGGTCTTGGGCGCCAGGGTCCCCGACGTCGACTTGGCGTCGCCAATGCCGAAGTTGAGCGTCTTGTCGCAACGAAGAAGGTCTTCGAGGGTGAGCGTGCTCTTGGCCGGGACGATGATCACCGAGTTGTAGCCGTCGTCGCCGCCGGGATCGAAGGTGCGGGCGAAGACCTCGCCATTGGCCCGCCGTATGGCCTCCAGGCCCGACAGGTTGGTGAACCAGCCGAAATGGGTCTGCTTGAACCGCATGGCCTCCACCAGGGCCGTGTAGTTCGTGCCGATGAAGGGCTCGATCTTCAGGCCGGTGGCCCTTTCCATGTCGGCGATCACCGGACGCCAGAAGGTTTCCAGGCTCGAGGCGCTCTCCGGCGCAACGATGGAGAACTTGAGCGCGCCGCTGGAGCCATCCGCAGGGGGGGCCGGGGGCGGCGAGCATCCCGCCAGCGCGGCGGCGCCGGCAAAGGCCAGGAGACTGCGCCGGCTGGGCGCTGCGTCCCCTTCAAGGCGGAAGCTGTTGCGGATCATTTCGGGGCTCCTTCCCAGAAGACGTCCTCGAACTCCGGTCCGTAGATGTCGATGAGCCGGTCCTTGTCCAGGCCCTGCGCAACGCCGTCATAGACGATACGCCCTTCCTTCAGGGCGACCACCCAGTCGCAGTATCGGAGGGCGTAGTCCACCTGATGGAGAGTGACGACCAGGGTCAGGCCGTCCGTCCGGTTCAGGTCGCGCAGAATTTCCATGACCTTTCGTGCAGAGACCGGGTCGAGAGACGCCACGGGCTCATCGGCCAGGATGATCTTGGCCCTCTGCACCAGAGCCCGGGCTATGGCTCCCCGCTGCTGCTGGCCTCCAGAAAGCGTGTTGGCCCTCTGGCCGGCGTACTCGGCGACGCCGACCCGGGCCAGCGCAGCCATGACCGCCGAAGAGGTCTCCGCCGGCCAGGCCCCGAAAAGGCCCCTGACCAAGGGGATGCGCCCAAGGGAGCCCAGCGCCACGTTCGTAAAGAGCGAAAGCCGGCCGACCAGATTGAACTGCTGGAAGATGAACCCGATCCGGATGCGCGTCTCCCGCACCCGCGAGGACACCTTTCCGGAGGACTGGACCGGACCTCCGAAGGCCTCGATGACCCCGGGCCCCGGATCAATCGGCTGCAGCCCGGATATGGAGCGCAGAAGAGTCGACTTGCCCGACCCGGAAGGCCCGATGAGGGCGACCATCTCACCCCGGCTGATCTCAAGGGAGATGTCGTCGAGGGCGCGCCGGGCCCCGAAGGTCCGCGACACGTTCCGGATCGACAGAACCGCATTCTCGGCCATAGGTGGCTTTATCCCCATCTCGGCGCGGAGGAGCCCCCTTTGGCCCCTGCGGGCGCTTCTTCGCACGGCGTGGCGGCCCCGGTCCAGCCTGCAGGCGCAGCACGGACGGCGGAAGGAACAATTGTCACTTTACACGGCGGGCGTCTGGTCCTAAGGCGACGCGCTCCGGCGGACCCGATGTCCTCAAAAGCGCTGCTAACGCCGGATTGGGTTCAACAATCCGTTGGGGGTTGCGTGAGGTGCAGACGTACCATACGCCCCTGGACCTGGTCCGTGAGCGGTCGCCTGAGCATCCCGTCGCCATTGCGCGACCGGCTGCGGCGGCCCTAGCGGCGCGCTGGTTCCAGGACAATTTCAAGGGCGACGTCTTCTATGCTGTGAAGGCGAATCCGTCTCCGTGGGTCATCCAGGCCCTGGCGGCGAACGGCGTCTCCGCATTCGACGTGGCTTCGGTTCCAGAGATCGAGCTCGTGCGCGCCCATGCGCCCGACGCCCGGCTCGCCTTCATGCATCCGGTCAAGAGCCGGGCGGCGATCCGCGCCGCCTACTTCGACCATGGCGTGAGGACCTTCGCCCTCGACTCCCATGAGGAGCTGGAGAAGATCCTCGCCGTCACCGAAGGCGCGCCGGACCTGAACCTCATCGTCCGGCTCGCCGTCCAGGCGGACGGCGCGGCCTATTCCCTGGCCGGCAAGTTCGGCGTCGACCCGCACCAGGCCCCGGCCCTGTTGCTCGCCGCCCGCCGGGCGACCCAGGACCTGATGGGCGTCTCCTTCCACGTCGGCAGCCAGTGCATGCGCCCCACCGCCTACAGCGCCGCCATGGCCCAGGCTTCGCGCGCCCTGGTGCGCGCCGGCGTCCTGGCGGACGTGGTGGATGTGGGCGGCGGCTTCCCGTCCATCTACCCGGGCATGACTCCGCCGGCGCTCGACGACTATTTCGACGCCATCCAGCGCGGTTTCGCCGACATGATGGTGCACGAGACCACCGAGCTCTGGTGCGAGCCCGGCCGGGCCCTCGTGGCGGAGGCCTCGTCCATCCTGACCTGTGTGGACCTGCGCAAGGGCGACGCCCTCTACCTGAACGACGGAGCCTATGGCGGCCTGTTCGACGCGGCGCACGCCCGCTGGCCCTTCCCGGTCAAGGCGATCCGGTCGGCCGGCGGCGAGGTCCGCGAGATGGAGGGCGCCCTGCGTCCCTTCCGCTTCTATGGCCCGACCTGCGACGCCATCGACCACATGCCCGGTCCTTTCTGGCTGCCCGAGGACGTGGGTGAGGGCGACTTCATCGAGATCGGCATGCTGGGCGCCTACGGCGTGACCATGGCCACACGGTTCAATGGCTTCGGCGCCATCGAGACCGTCGCCTGCGAGGATGCGCCTGCGGCCTCCATGTTCGGCCTCGCCCGGCGTTCGATTCCGGCTCCGAGGTCGGAGACCCAGAACGTCGTCCGGTTCTCGAAGGCGCGCGGTCGCAAGCGCCGGCGGAAGTAAGTCGGGAGACGTAAAGACTGGCGCGGTCGGTCGCTCCGTCCCGGCCGCGCCCTTTCCTTTGCGACGGGCGCTCACCTCTCCGGAGACCTGAAGAGAATGAACGCTGAGACCCCCAAGACCAACCGCAAGGAAGAGCTGCTGTCGGCCAAGGTCGAGCATGTGGCCATCGACCAGTACGACGCCCGTCCGGTGATCGACGCCATGCGCGGCATGAGCTTCACCAGCCGCGACACCGCCCGCGCCGCCGACATCTGGTCCATGTCCCTCGAGGACGACGACTGTTCCACCTGGCTGACCCTGGCGGGCTCCACCAGCGCCGGCGGCTGCATGCACATCTACCGGGACATGGTGAAGTACGGGATGATCGACGCCATCGTCTCGACCGGCGCCTCCATCATCGACATGGACTTCTTCGAGGCCCTCGGCTTCCGCCACTACCAGGCCCAGTCCAACGTCGACGACCGCGATCTGCGCGCGCTCTACATCGACCGGATCTACGACACCTACATCGACGAGGAAGAGCTCCAGAAATGCGACGAGGTGATCTACGAGATCGCCAACATGCTGGAGCCCCGCCCCTATTCCAGCCGGGAGTTCATCCACGAGATGGGCCGGTGGCTGGCCGCCGGCAACGCCCGCAAGCCCGCATCCCTGATCGAGACCGCCTTCCACGAGGGCGTGCCGATCTTCTGCCCGGCCTTCACGGACTCCTCGGCCGGCTTCGGCCTGGTGAAGCACCAGGTCGAGCGGATGAAGGCCGGCAAGCCCTACCTGACCATCGACTCCATCGCCGATTTCCGCGAGCTGACCGAAATCAAGCTGGCGGCCGGCACGACGGGCCTATTCATGGTCGGCGGCGGGGTGCCCAAAAACTTCGCCCAGGACACCGTGGTCTGCGCCGAGATCCTTGGCCACGAGGCCGAGATGCACAAGTACGCCGTCCAGATCACCGTGGCGGACGTGCGGGACGGCGCCTGCTCGTCCTCGACCCTCCAGGAGGCCTGCTCCTGGGGCAAGGTGGACGTGACCTGGGAGCAGATGGTCTTCGCCGAAGCCACCACCGTGGTCCCGCTGATCGCCTCCGACGCCTGGCACCGCGGATCCTGGAAGACCCGCCGCAAGCGCCGCTGGGCCGACCTGTTCGTGAAGAAGGGCTGATCCGTCAGGCCAGGGGCGCGGGGGTCGCTCAGACCCCCGCGTACCATTCGTAGCCGCGGTCCTCCCAGAAGCCTCCCTTGCCGCCGGAAATGTGGGCGAAATCAGAGACGGCCTCTATGCGCCGGATATACTTGGCGTGCTTGTAGCCGAGCTGGCGTTCGACACGCAGTCGCAAGGGCGCGCCATGGGCGATGCTCAACGGGGCGCCGTTCATCTCGTAGGCCAGCAGGGTCTGCGGATGGAAGGCGTCCACCAGGTCGAGGCTCTCATAGTATCGGCCGTCCGCCCCGGCCTCGGGATCGAGGGTGTCGAAGCAATGGAAGACGAGGAAGCGGGCTTCGGGCTTCAGGCCCGCCTGTTCCAGAACCGGCGCCAGGCGGGCCCCGGTCCAGCGGGCGATGGCGGACC
>JBJTEN010000286.1:0-13621 GCA_046092925.1 Phenylobacterium sp.
GACCTGATCGTCTCCAAGGCCAATGTCGAGGACGAGCAGGTCTCCAAGGAGGATCTCCTGAAGGAAGACGACATGCCCGCGGCCTACCAGGCCTAGACGGGAACCAAGGACGGCCGCGGCCTTGCCACGGCCGGGTTGAAACGCGATATCGAGGACGGGGCGCCCGCCGACGGAGTCGCCCTTTCAGCCTGAAGGGGCACGCCTATGCCGGATATGGTGACGACTGCTCTCAACCTTGTCCCGATGGTGGTCGAGCAGACCAGTCGGGGCGAGCGCGCCTTTGACATCTTCTCCCGGCTTCTCAAGGAGCGGGTGATCTTCGTTTCCGGTCCGGTGGAAGACGGCATGGCCGCCCTGGTCTGCGCCCAGTTGCTCTATCTTGAGGCCGAGAACCCCAAGAAGGAGATCCAGATGTACATCAACTCGCCGGGCGGGGTGGTGTCGTCGGGCCTCGCGATCTACGACACCATGCAGTACATCCGCAGTCCGGTGGCCACGCTCTGCATGGGATATGCGGCCTCCATGGGTTCCTTCCTTCTGGCGGCAGGGGCGCCCGGCCAGAGGATCAGCCTGCCGAATGCGCGGATCATGGTGCATCAGCCGTCTGGTGGATATTCGGGCAAGGCGTCCGATATCGAGCGCCATGCCGAGGACATTCTCAAGATCAAGCGCCGGCTCAACGAGATCTACGCCAAGCACACGGGGCGAACCTATCAGGAGGTCGAGGAAAAGCTCGACGCCGACACCTTCATGACGCCGGAGGAGGCTCGCGACTGGGGTCTTGTCGACCACGTGCAGGAAAACCGGGGCGACGACTGATCCGTCGCCCGGGGGCTAGGGGCGCTCCCGGAACTCCCGGTATCCCGCGTGATCGGCGATGGCCAGCATTTCCCTGTCGCCCGCCGTATCCCCATAGGCTGCAGCCAGCCTGAGGTCTGGTCCGAAGAGTTCCCTAAGCCTGCGGGTCTTCTCCGGACCCCTGCAGTTCGCCCCGTCAAGAGCGCCTGTAATCCGTCCCTCAGGGTCCTGCGCCAGCCGGGTTCCGAGAAGATGGTCAGCTCCAAGTCCCCTGGCGAAGGGGGCCACAAGGATTTCGGGCGAAGCCGTGACGATCACCAGGGTCGCCCCGCGCGAGCGCCAGTATCGCCAGGCCCGGAGGGCATCCGGCCGAAGGAGTTGCGTCGCGTGTGTCTCTGCAAAGGCCCGGGCGCGGGCTTCGACTTCTGAACGGGCAAGCCCGCCGAGAAAGTGACGGACCGCGGCGGCCTTCATGCGGCCCCGGTCCCGATCGACCAGATAGCGGCCGGCGGCGTGCGCCAGGGAGAGATAGCCTTTCGCGCTGGCGGCGAGGCCGGCGTGCCAGGTCAGGAAGGCCTTGAAGCTGTCCCGGACGGTCAGGGTCCCGTCGAAGTCGAAGGCGACCACCCCGATCGGCCGCTCGGGATCGGGAATGATGTCCTCGGATCGCGGCGGGACGGAGATCTCTTGGGGGGATTGGGGTGGAGGCACGGTAAGGGGCGGACTGACTCGTCGAGGGAAAAACCAAGCTGGCCCTGCATATTCGTCACATGACGACAATGCCACAGGTTTGGGCTATAGGCCGAGTGTCAGGGCCATCAGGCTTGCCGCCGCCGCCTGTATCGGGGACTGTCAACACTTCGACAACCCGAGGCGGATAGCCTGAATGCGGCCTTAACGGCTGTACAGGGTTCGACGGCGCGATGCCTAGACGCCCGTCGAAGGAGTGAGAGACGCATGACCAAGGCCGCCGGCGGGGATACCAAGAGCACCCTCTATTGCTCTTTCTGCGGCAAGAGCCAGCACGAGGTCCGCAAGCTCATTGCGGGTCCGACCGTGTTCATCTGCGACGAGTGCGTCGAACTCTGCATGGATATCATCCGTGAAGAGCACAAGATTTCTTTCGTCAAATCAAAGGATGGGGTGCCGACTCCCAAGGAGATCCGGGAGGTTCTGGACGACTATGTGATCGGACAGGACCACGCCAAGAAGGTGCTCTCCGTCGCCGTCCACAACCACTACAAGCGGCTGAACCACGCCTCCAAGAACAACGACGTCGAACTGGGCAAGGCCAACATCCTCCTGATCGGCCCGACCGGCACGGGCAAGACCCTGCTGGCCCAGACGCTCGCCCGGATCATCGATGTGCCCTTCACCGTCGCCGACGCGACGACCCTGACAGAGGCCGGTTATGTCGGCGAGGATGTCGAGAACATCATTCTCAAGCTGCTTCAGGCGGCCGACTACAATGTCGAGCGCGCCCAGCGCGGGATCGTCTACATCGATGAAGTCGACAAGATCAGCCGCAAGTCGGACAATCCTTCCATCACCCGTGATGTGTCCGGGGAGGGCGTGCAGCAGGCCCTTCTGAAGATCATGGAAGGCACAGTCGCTTCGGTCCCGCCCCAGGGCGGCCGCAAGCATCCCCAGCAGGAGTTCCTGCAGGTCGACACCACCAACATCCTGTTCATCTGCGGCGGGGCCTTCGCCGGCCTGGACAAGATCATCTCGGCCCGCGGGCAGGGGACGTCGATCGGCTTCGGGGCCCGGGTGTCGAATCCGGACGACCGCCGGACCGGCGAGATTTTCCGTCAGGTCGAGCCGGACGATCTGCTGAAGTTCGGGCTGATCCCCGAATTCATCGGGCGACTGCCTGTCCTCGCCACTCTGGACGACCTGGACGAGAAGGCCCTGGTCCGGATTCTCACCGAGCCCAAGAACGCCTTCGTCAAGCAGTACCAGCGCCTGTTCGACATGGAGAACGTCGGTCTGACCTTTACCGATGACGCCCTCATGTCGGTGGCCCGCAAGGCCATCGCCCGCAAGACAGGCGCCCGGGGGCTTCGGTCGATCCTCGAGGCCATCCTGCTCGACACCATGTACGAGCTGCCAACCTGGGAGGGCGTCGAGGAAGTCGTCGTCAATTCCGAGGTCGTCGAGGGGCGTTCCCAGCCTCTGGTGATCTATTCCGAGCGCCGGGACAAGGGCGGCGCGGCCTGAGCTAGCGGCTCTCCGCGGCCGGCTTCAGGCGGGCCATCCAGTCCAGGGTGGTCATCCAGTAGGTCCTGTTGGCCTCCAGAAAGCCATCCCGCCGGCGTGCGGCGATCCAGCCGTTCGCCAGGTTCAGAAGGTTCATGTCTCCCTTCCGCACCGCCATGCCGTCGGCGGTGCGGGTCAGGGGCGCACCGTCTGCCACCGCATAACGCTGGGGCTTGGCGGCGGCGGCGGTCAGGGTCGGGACAGGTTCCTCGAAGGCCAGGGCGTTGATCGCCCCGTCGTCCAGGGCCTTCTGGGCCGCCATCAGGTCAGGGAACTCCCGGAAGGTCGCTGACGGCAACCGAGTCCGGGCCGCGTCCGCAGCGAGGGTTCCCGTCACGACGCCGATCGCCGTGTCCGGCGAGTTGAGCTGTTCGACCCGGAACGGCCCCTTGGCGCTGGCCACAACCCTGACGTCCGACTCGGCGTAGGGATTCGTCATCCAGACCTGCAGGAGCCGAAGGGGATCGAGCGCCAGCGCCCCGATCGCAAGGTCGCAGTCCCCGGCGTTCAGACGCTCCGGCAGGACGCTTCCGGGCACGGGTCTCAGGTCCAGCGTAAGGCCGAGATCGCTTGCGAGGCGCGAGGCGATATCCACCTCATGGCCGATCATCTCGCCGGAAGGAGTCCGTACGACGAAGGGCGGCGCCTCGACCGTGCAAACCCGGAGGGCGCCGCGAGCCAGGGCGTCTTCCAGGCCGCCGGCCGCCGCCGGCGTCGCCATGACCAGGGCCAGCGCCGCCAGATAAGGTTTCAGCATCACCACCACTCCCACCTCGAGTCAGCTTGCATTCAGGTTGCGACGGACACAACCACCTGCGTAAATTCGGACAGTCCTTCCAAGGAGCTCGACATGCGCCCGATCCTGCTGTTCGCCGCCCTGGCCGGCTCGGTCGGCGGGCTTTCGCCTGCGCCGCCGGTGCGGGCGGATTCCTACGTCACCTGCGCCTCGCAGGATTATCGGAGGAGCTGGTGCCCGGTGTACTCCCCCGGACGCGTCTGGCTCGATCGGCAGTACTCCGGCGGACGCGGCGCCTGCGTGGAAGGCTCGACCTGGGGGCGCGATCGCCGGGGCATCTGGGTGGACGGCGGCTGTCGCGCCCGCTTCCGGGTCGAGGACCGCTATGGCGGTTATCCGGATTACGGGTACCCGGATTACGGGAGCCACAAGAAGGACGACAGCGGGGCGCTGATCGGAGGCCTGATCCTCGGCGGGTTGGTCGTCGGGGCGATCGCGGCCGCGAGCAGCGAGAAGGAAAAGGCCGCCTCGGGATCCGCCCCCGGAGGGGCGACAGGTTCCGGCCTGGCGGTCGAGGCCTGTCGCCTCGAAGCCGTCAGCCGCATTGCGGGCTACGGCGAGCGCCCCCGGATCGACCGGATCACCACCACCAGCGCCTCGGCGGGAGGCTGGACAGTCCAGGGCTACGCTTCTGTGGATGCAGGTCCGAAGGCGGTCTCCTATGCCTTCACCTGCCGTTACGATAACGGCGCCGCCTCCATCACCAGGCTGAACTGAGGCGACTGTTTCCCGGGTTCCTGCGGGTTGTCCACGACTGTCTCGCGCCGCCGGCTTGAACCCGAACGCCGACGCGCCACATCTATCGACAAGGCCGGTCCTGGCGATTGTCGCGGGAAGGCCAGGCCGTCCCCGCTCAATTGAGGGGGATGGAGAGGAGTATCAGTGACCCTGACCGCAGCCCGCACGCGTCCGATCCTCCCGCTGAGGGACATCGTCGTCTTCCCCCACCAGCCGGTGCCCCTGTTTGTTGGCCGCGACAAGTCCGTCAGGGCCCTTGAGGAGGCCATGAAGGCGCCTGAGCGTGAGATCCTGCTCGCTACCCAGAAGAACAAGGAAGACGACGACCCGGGCCAGTCCGACATTTTCGAAGTGGGGGTCGTCGCCTCGATCCTCCAGCTTCTGCGGCTGCCCGACGGTACTGTGAAGGTGCTGGTCGAGGGCCGCGGCCGTGCTGGAATCGTCCGGTTCACGGAGGAATCGGAGTGGTTCGCCGGTGAAGTCGCGCTGGTGACCGAGGATGCTGCGCCGTCGGCCGAGACCGAGGCCCTGAGCCGCGCCGTCGTCGAGCAGTTCGAAACCTACGTCAAGCTGAACAAGAAGGTGCCGCCCGAGGCGCTCGCCGCCCTCCCGGGCATAGAGAACCCCGGCGAACTGGCCGACCGCATTGCCTCTCACCTGAACGTCAGGATCGCCGACAAGCAGGAACTGCTCGAGATCTTCAGCGTCTCCAAGCGCCTGGAGAAGGTCTACGCCCTCATGGAGGGCGAGATCTCGGTCATGCAGACCGAGAAGAAGATCCGCAACCGCGTGAAGCGGCAGATGGAGAAGACGCAGAGGGAATACTACCTCAACGAGCAGATGAAGGCGATCCAGCGCGAGCTCGGGGAACAGGACCAGGAGCGCGATGAGCTGGCCGAGCTGGAAAAGCGCATCAAGCGCACCCGGCTCTCCAAGGAGGCCCGCGCCAAGGCCAACGCCGAGCTGAAGAAGCTGCGCTCGATGAGCCCGATGTCGGCGGAATCCACCGTCGTCCGGAACTATCTCGACTGGCTTCTGTCCATCCCGTGGGGCAAGGCGAAGTCCAAGCCGATCGACCTCGATCGCGCGGAGTCCATCCTTGAGCACGACCATTACGGCCTTGCGAAGGTCAAGGAGCGCATCCTTGAATACCTGGCGGTGCAATCCCGCACGGGTTCGCTCAAGGGCCCGATCCTCTGCTTGGTCGGCCCTCCCGGGGTCGGCAAGACCTCGCTGGGCAAGTCCATCGCCGAGGCGACGGGCCGGGAATTCGTGCGCGTCTCGCTTGGCGGCGTCCGGGACGAGGCCGAGATCCGCGGCCACCGGCGGACCTATATCGGTTCCATGCCGGGCAAGATCATCCAGTCCATGAAGAAGGCCAAGTCGACCAACGCCTTCTTCCTCCTCGACGAGATCGACAAGATGGGCGCCGACTGGCGGGGCGATCCGTCATCGGCCCTGCTGGAGGTGCTGGACCCGGCGCAGAACGCCACCTTCGCCGACCACTATCTTGAAGTCGATTATGACCTGAGCCCGGTCATGTTCGTGACCACGGCCAACAGCCTCAACATGCCCCAGCCCCTGCTGGACCGCATGGAGATCATCCGCATCCCTGGATACACCGAGGACGAGAAGGTCGAGATCGCCCGGCGTCACCTGCTGCCCAAGCAGATGAAGGACCACGGTCTGACCGCCTCGGAATTCGAGTTGCCCGACGCCTCCCTCCGCGACCTGATCCGCTACTACACGCGGGAGGCCGGGGTGCGTTCGCTGGAGCGGGAGATCGGCAACCTCGCCCGCAAGGCGGTCCGCGACCTCATGCGCCGCAAGCCGGAGGAGGCCGCCGGCCCGATCGTCGTGGATGAGGCCCGGCTCTCCGACTACGCCGGCGTCCGCCGGTTCAAGTACGGCGAGATGGACGGCGAGGACCAGGTCGGCATCATCACGGGCCTGGCCTACACCGACTTCGGCGGCGACATCCTGACCATCGAGGCGGTCCGCATGCCCGGCAAGGGGCGGATGCAGGTCACGGGCAACCTCAAGGACGTGATGAAGGAGTCGGTCCAGGCCGCACACGCCTATGTGCGCAGCCGCTCGACCCAGTTCGGCATCGAGCCGCCCCTGTTCGAGCGGACCGACGTCGCCATCCACGTGCCTGAGGGCGCCACGCCCAAGGACGGGCCTTCGGCGGGGGTGGCAATGGCCACCGCCATCGTCTCTGTCCTTACCGGCGTTCCGATCCGCAGGGACATCGCCATGACCGGCGAGGTCACCCTGCGCGGCCGGGTCCTGCCCATCGGCGGCCTGAAGGAAAAGCTCCTTGCGGCCCTTCGGTCGGGCGTGAAGACGGTCCTGATCCCCCAGGAGAACGTGAAGGATCTCCAGGACATTCCGGACAATGTGAAGGCGGGCCTGGAAATCCTCCCGGTGAGTTCGGTGGATGAAGTCCTCTCTCACGCCCTGGTGGCTCCGCTGACGCCGATCGAATGGACCGAGGCGGTTTCCCCGCCTCCCGCGACCGACGATGCTGGGGATGAGCCGGTTCTGACCCACTGACCTCCCCGCGGGGAGTGTATGGCTTCAGTCCGGCCCGGACGGCGTTTGACTTGCCGTCCGGGCCGGGCATGATGCGGTTCTGTGGCTTCGCCCGGGAGTTTTGTTGTTCGAGGCGAGGCTTGAACCAACGCCCGGGGGGGTCATCCCATGAACAAGGCTGAACTGGTCGCCGCCGTCTCCGAGAGGTCGGGGCTTCCCAGCGCCCAGGTCCGAAGCACCCTGGATACCGTGATTGACGTCGTATCCGGGGTCCTCGCATCGGGAGAGGAGGTGCGGTTGGTCGGTTTCGGCAGTTTCTCCGTCGGTTTCCGCCCCGCTGGACCCGCCCGAAACCCCAGGACAGGCGAGGCCGTCCGCAGAGCGGCGGCCCGGACTGTGCGTTTCCGGCCCGGAGAAGGGCTGCGTCGCGTCCTGAATTGAGCTTGACGGCGCACCTGTGGATTTCCCGGGGACGTGAAGACGGCTAAAGAGCCTCGGCCTGCGGGCTGAAGGGCGGCTAGCTCAGCTGGTCAGAGCACCTGGTTTACACCCAGGGGGTCGGGGGTTCGAACCCCTCGCCGCCCACCATTCCCGGAGGACCGCCATGCGCGCCAGACCGCTCGGACGAACGGGTCTGGAGGTCTCCGAGATCGGCTTCGGCGCGGCGTCCTTCTGGGGTCATCCGGCCTTTCCCGAGCGGGAGGCGGCGCGCCTGATCCATCGCGCCCTGGAGCTCGGCGTCACCCTCTTCGACACAGGACCGGCATATTCCCGGGGCCGGGCTGAGAGCCGCCTGGGACGCGCCCTTGCGGGGCGCGACCGTTCGGGTCTGGTGATCGCCACCAAGGCCGGAACCTTCTTCGAGAGAGGCCGGGTCCGTCGGGATATGTCGCTCTCCGCGATCGAGGCCAGCCTCGAACAAAGTCGGCGGCGGCTGGGGCTCGAGAGTCTTCCCCTGGTGCATCTGCATGGCCCGTCTCTCGCCGAACTGACGCCCGATTTCCTGGAGGGGCTCGAACGGCTCCGGGGCCGGGGGCTCTTCCGCCACCTCGGCGTCAACAGCTTTGACCCGGTCGTCATAGAAGGGGCCCTGGCCCTTCCCCAGGTCGACACCGTCATGGTCGACGTCAATGTCCTCCGGCCGGAGCGTGTATCCCTGGCGGCCCGTGCGGCGGCGGCCGGGAAGGGGGTTCTGGCGGGCATGCCCCTGGCCATGGGCCATACAGCGCCTCCAAGGCCCGGAGATCTTCGCCTTTCCAGCGTCTGGTACGCCCTTCGCGCCTTGAAGAACCACCGTGCGGATCGGGCGGCGGGCCGGCGCTTCCGGTTCCTGCACGGGCGGACGGACATCACGGGCGCCCAGGCGCTTCTGGCCTGGGTGCTGGGCGCCGCCGGCGTGTCGGCGGCGCTGGTCGGGACCACGCGGCTCGAGCACCTCGAGGACTGCGTCGCCGCCTCGGGCAGGGGGCTTCCGCCGGACCTGGCCATGCGCATTGAGAGGGCTCAGGCCCTTTGAAGCCTGGACTTGCCGCGAGGTCGGCTTTGAGGTTTCCTCGCCCTGTTCGGCCCGGAAGAGGCCGGAGCCCAGGGAGACAGAATCATGGCGGACGGTGCGATCGGTCTGGACGAGGCGCGCGCCCGCGCCTTCGGCATGAAGCTCGAGGACATGAACCCCGGGGACCCGGAGCTCTTCAAGGCCAACGCCTTCTGGCCCTATTTCGAGCGGCTCCGGAATGAGGACCCCGTGCACTGGTGCAGGGAGTCCGAGTTCGGGCCCTACTGGTCGGTCACCCGCTACAACGACATCATGGCGGTCGACACCAATCATGGCGTATTCTCCTCCGACGCGGCCCTCGGCGGCATCACCATTCGCGATGCGCGTCCGGACCTTCGCCGGCCCAGCTTCATCGCCATGGATCCCCCCCGCCACGACGAACAACGCAAGGCCGTCAGCCCCATCGTCTCCCCGGCCAACCTGAAGACCATGGAGCCCATCATCCGGGAGAGGGCCTGCCAGATCCTCGACAACCTGCCGGTGGGCGAGGCCTTCGACTGGGTGGACCGGGTCTCGGTGGGGCTGACCACCCAGATGCTCGCGACCCTTTTCGATTTTCCTTTCGAGGAGCGCCGCCGCCTGACCCGCTGGTCGGACGTGGCCACCACCATCCCCTATCCCGGCGGCCTGGTCGAAACCGAAGACGAGCGGCAAGCCGAGCTCATGGAATGTCTGGCTGTCTTCACCGGCCTCTGGAACGAGCGCGTGAACCGTCCGCCGGCGGGCGACCTCGTCTCCATGATGGCGCACAGCGACGCCACCCGGAACATGACGCCCGAGGAGTACCTCGGGAACATCATCCTCCTGATCCTCGGCGGCAACGACACCACCGGAACTCGATCTCGGGAGGGGTTCTCGCCCTGAACCAGAACCCTGCAGAGTACGCCAAGCTGCGCGCCAACCCCGGGCTGATCGAGTCCATGGTGCCGGAGATCATCCGCTGGCAGACACCCCTGGCCCACATGCGCCGTACGGCGCTGCAGGACATCGAGCTGGGCGGAAAGACCATCCAGAAGGGCGATAAGGTCGTGATGTGGTATGTGTCGGGCAACCGGGACGAGAGGGCCATCGAGAACCCCGACGCCTTCATCATCGACCGGGAGCGCCCCCGCCAGCACCTCTCCTTCGGCTTCGGCATCCATCGCTGTGTGGGCAACCGTCTGGCCGAGCTCCAGCTGAAGATCGTCTGGGAAGAGATCCTCAAGCGCTTCAGCTTCGTCGAGGTTCTGGAAGAGCCGGTGCGGGTGAGGTCGAGCTTCGTGAAGGGCTACGAGACACCGAGGGTGAGCCTGCACCCCGCCGCCTGACGTCGCGGCGCCCTTCCTTTCCGGGCCGGCCTGCGATTTCATGCCGGGACAAGGATCGCGATCCCGGGGGAAACAACGTGTCCGACATCGACCTGAAAGCGCTCGACCGGGCGCTCGCCGCCGCCCACCAGCCCGCCTTGCAGGCGGCTCTCGTGCACCTGACCGGCCAGGATCACTGGCTCCGTCCCGAGTGGACCCCGGCCTATGTGCCCCTGTCCCGCGGCGACACAGGCGTGCCGGAGGCCGAGCAGAAGAAGTTCCTCGCCGAGGCGAAGGCCGCCCTGGTCGAATGGTTCACGAACGGCCGCGGCCAGACCCGCCAGCCCTCCGCCGCCACCCTGCGCCGGATGATGAGCTTCGTAGCCGGCGCCGAGATCCCGGAAGGCTATGCGGACTTCCTCGTCGATGAGCTCAGCCTCGACGCGACCAACACCAAGACCCCGGTCTGGGACTCGCCCCGCCTGAAGGATGGGGCGGCGAAGATGCATGTCCTGGTGATCGGCGCCGGCATGTCGGGCCTGCTGACCGGCATCCGGCTCAGCCAGGCGGGCGTGAGCTACGAAATCGTGGACAAGAACGCCGATGTCGGCGGCACCTGGTTCGAGAACACCTATCCCGGCTGCAGGGTGGACTCTTCCAACCACATCTATTCCTACAGCTTCGAGCCCAACCATCACTGGCCGCAGCACTTCTCCACACAGCCGGTGCTGCTGGACTACTTCCGGGGCGTCGCCGACCGCTATGACCTGCGGGGCAAGATCGCCTTCGAGACCGAGGTCGAGACCCTCGACTGGGATGAGCCCCGCGCCCTCTGGAAGGTCACGGTCCGGGACAGGGCGGGCGCGCGCCGGGTCATCGTGGCCAACGCCGTCGTCACCGCCGTGGGCCAGCTCAACCGCCCCCGCATGCCCGACATCAAGGGACGCGACCGTTTCGCCGGTCCGGCCTTCCACTCTGCGAGATGGCGCCACGACGTGGACCTGACGGGCAAGCGGGTGGCCGTGATCGGCACCGGAGCCAGCGCCTACCAGTTCGTGCCCGAGATCGCCGGAAAGGTCGGCAGCCTGACCATCTTCCAGCGGACCCCGCCCTGGGGCTTCCCCGTACCGCACTATCACGAGGACGTGCCGGACGGCATGAACTGGCTGCTCGAGCACGTGCCCTATTATGACAAGTGGTACCGGTTCTGGATGTTCTGGATGGTCACCGACGGGCTCCTGCCCATGGTCGAGGCCGATCCGGGCTGGAACGGGCCGCAAACCGCGGTCTCGGCCGCCAACCTCGAATTCCGCGAGATGATCGCCGCGGCGATCGCCGCCCAGGCGCCGAACCGTCCCGACCTCGTCGAGAAGGTGGTGCCGACCTACCCGGTGGGGGGCAAGCGCTCCCTGCTGGACAACGGGGTCTGGATGGCCGCCCTGCAGAGGGACAACGTCTCCCTGGTCACGGACCCCATCGCCGAGATCACCGAGGCGGGCATCGTGACGGCCGACGGGACCGTCCGCGACTTCGACGTCATCATCTACGGCACGGGCTTCCACGCCTCGAAGTTCCTCGAGCCCATGAAGATTCGTGGCCGCGGCGGCGCCGACCTGCACGTCACCTGGGACGGCGACCCTCGCGCCTACCTCGGCATGACCACGCCCGACTTCCCCAACCTGTTCATGATCTACGGCCCCAACACCAACCTCGTCGTCAACGGCTCCATCATCTTCTTCTCGGAGTGCAGCGTCCGCTACATTGTCGGCTGCCTGAAGCTGCTGGCCGAGACGGGCGCCCGGGCCATGGAGCCGAAGCGCGAGGTGCATGACGCCTTCAACGCCAGGGTGGACGCCGCCAACGCCCAGATGGCCTGGGGCGCGCCGCAGGTGTCCAGCTGGTACAAGAACGAGAAGGGCAGGGTGACCCAGAACTGGCCCTTCGCCCTGGTCGACTACTGGCGGGCGACCCTGGCGCCCGACCCGGGGGACTTTGTCATCGAGAAGGCGCCGGAACCCGTCGCCTGACCCCGCCCAAACCCTCAGGAGGACGTTCGTGAAGCTTCAGACCCTCATCTGCTCGACCCGGCCCAACCGGGTCGGGCCCCACATCGCGCGCTGGTTCCAAGGCCTGGCGGAGGCGCACGGCGACTTCGAGGCCTCGCTGGTGGACCTGGCGGACTTCAACCTGCCCATCTTCAACGAGCCCTGGCATCCGCGCCTGCGGAACTACCAGTTCGATTACACCAAGGCCTGGTCGGCCAGCGTCGAGGCGGCGGACGCCTACGTCTTCGTCATGCCCGAATACAACTTCATGCCGCCGCCCGCCTTCGTGAACGCGGTGGACTACCTGTACTTCGAGTGGAACGGGAAGCCGGCCGCCTTCGTCAGCTATGGCGGTCAGTCGGGAGGCGTCCGCGCCGTACAGATGGCCAAGCAGATGCTGACCACGGTCAAGATCATGCCCCTGGTCGAGGGCGTCGCCATCCCGATGGTCGGCGAGCACCTGGACTCCGAGAAGGGCTTCATCCCCACCGACGCCCATAACCTGGCGGCCAAGGTCACCCTCGACGAATTGGCCCGCTGGACCCGCGCCCTGAAGGACATGCGGGGGGCCTGAGCCGCGCCGGGTCGTCATTCCATGTCGGAGGAGGGGAGTGGCGCGAATGACGGGGCTCGAACCCGCGACCTCCGGCGTGACAGGCCGGCGCTCTAACCAACTGAGCTACATCCGCACTCGATTGCGCATCCGCGCAAGGCGCGTCTGATAGGTCCGGGCCGGAATCGTGTCAACCGTCCTTGAGGCGTTAGCGGTGCGGTAGGGAATCTGCGTTGATCTCAAGCCGGTCCGGGATGGGGACTGAGCCTGCCCTCAGGGGCAAACCGAGGTTTGAACCCCGCGCAAGGCTGGTCTAGAAGGTCCCGCGACTCTGGCTGGGGAATCCATGGACGCCTTTCTTCTCGAGTACCTGCCGATCGCGATCTTCCTGGGGATTTCCTCGGCGATCGGGATTGTCTTCATCCTGGCCTCGGCTGTCCTGGCGCCCAAGGCTCCGGACCCGGAGAAGCTGTCTACCTACGAGTGCGGCTTCAACGCCTTCGACGACGCCCGCATGAAGTTCGACGTCCGGTTCTACCTGGTGTCGATCCTCTTCATCATCTTCGACCTGGAAGTGGCCTTCCTCTTTCCCTGGGCGGTGTCGCTCATGAAGCTGCCGCACGACCAAGCGGTGTTCGCCTTCGGGTCGATGATGACCTTCCTCGGGGTCCTGACCGTCGGCTTCATCTACGAATGGAAGAAGGGGGCCCTGGAATGGGATTGATCGTTCCGGCCGGATCGGGCGCCCGGTCCACCGTCGAGGGCTATGACCCCAAGCTGCATGATCCCTATTTCGACGGGGTCTCTCAGCAGCTCGCCGACAAGGGGTTCGTCACGGCCGCCGCCGACGACCTCATCACCTGGGCCCGCACCGGCTCGCTGATGTGGATGACCTTCGGCCTGGCCTGCTGCGCCGTGGAGATGATGCAGGCCTCCATGCCGCGCTACGACCTGGAGCGCTACGGCTTCGCGCCGCGGGCCAGCCCGCGCCAGTCGGACGTGATGATCGTGGCCGGCACGCTCTGCAACAAGATGGCTCCGGCCCTGCGCAAGGTC
>JBJTEN010000287.1:0-6279 GCA_046092925.1 Phenylobacterium sp.
GGACGGCATGACCGCCGACTTCTTCGAATTCCCCTGGGAGGTCCTCGGCCGCTGCGCGACCCGGATCATCAACGAGGTGAGGGGGGTGAACCGTGTGGTCTACGACGTGACCTCAAAGCCGCCCGGGACGATCGAGTGGGAGTAGGGGATCTCTATCCCTGCTCCGGGATTCCCTGAACGGGGTAGGGCAAGCTCAAGCCTCCGGAGAGGCTTCTCGCTTCGCGATTGCAGACTGTTATGCCGCCGCCGTGCGCCGCCATGATGCGACTGACGATGGAAAGCCCAAGTCCGGCCCCATCGCCGCTGACGAAGGGCGGCCGGGCAAGTCGGTTCGGATGGAACGCGTCCACTGAAGCACCCATGCCGGGGCCCTCGTCCAGGACTTCGAGGCCGATAGGATCGTCGCAGATTCTGAGGGTGATGCACCCCCTAGGCGGCGAATTTCGGATGGTGTTGTCGACAAGATTGGAGAGCGCCTGCGCCAGGGCGTTCGGATCTCCATTGACCTGCCTCGCCCCGGGAAGGTGAACAGCTTCGAGGCGCGCGCAGGCCGTTGCGGATCAAGAAGACGATGCCACTGAGCACCCGTTTGTCGTCCAACCGAGGAGTATCGGGCGACAGCGGAGACTGCGGCTTTCTCCACCGCATCTGCTTATCCGTCAGCCAGCACAGATAGCTCATGACCCGCTCCTCCAGCCAAGCGTGAATCGTATCGCCGACGCCCTGTGAATTCCTTTGGTGGGTCCTGAGCCCGGATCATTCAGCATGGACAACTCCATTGGAACATTGACTGGCAGTTCAGAGTGATATACCAAACACAATATGAAAGAAGCTACTGCTGGCACGGTCGGCGGATAGCTAAACAACCGGGGGAGAGGAACTCGTCGTGGTTTCGGGCCAGGCAAAGATGGGGGGTGCCTGCTGCATGCTGGTGACTATGTCGAGGCCCTGCCCAACGACTTGCACCGCGTCGAAGCGCTGGTCGACACGCTTCGTTTCGTACGTCTAGCCCAGCTCCCAATCTACGGCATCGTTTCCACAGTAGAAGAGGGAGATATCGAATGAGTTTCCAAGCAACCACCCCGCTCGTGCGGCTCAGGCGGAGCCACATTCGCAAGACCCATCGGATGAAGACGCTACTGATCGCGGGCGCTTCCGTGCTCGCACTCGCGGGCGCCGCCCAGGCGGCGGAAGAGACATCCACCATTGAGGAACTGGTCGTCACCGCCCAGAAGAAGGCCGAGTCCATTCAGGATGTTCCGATCGCGGTGTCCGCCTTCTCACAGGACGCGCTTCAGAAGTCCCGCATCGACGGCGGTCCGAACCTGGTTCTGGCCATCCCGAACGTGAATTTCTCCAAGGGGAACTTCAACGGCTACAACTTCCAGATTCGCGGCATTGGCTCCAAGCTGGTCGCCGGCTCCGGCGACGCCGGGACGGGCGTCCACCTCAACAACGCCCCCCTTATCTTCAACAACCTGTTCGAGACTGAGTTCTATGACGTCGAGCGCGTGGAGGTGCTGCGTGGTCCCCAGGGCACCCTGTATGGCCGGAACGCCACAGGCGGCGTGGTCAACCTGATCTCCAACAAGCCCTCCGACCGGCTGGAAGGCATGTCCCGCGCCGAGTACGGCAACTACAACTCGATCAAGCTGCGCGGCATGATCAACGCCCCGATCAGCGAGGCCTTCGCGGTGCGTCTGGCGGCCGCCTCCCTGAAGCGCGACGGCTACGGCGACAACACCTTCACAGGTAACGACGCCGACACCCGCGACATGTACGGCTACCGCGCCAGCGTGAAGTTTGCGCCGACCGATACCTTCCAGGCCATCGTCGTCTACGACAAGTTCCACGAGGACGACTCGCGCTCGCGGATCGGCAAGCAGTTCTGCTCCAAGGACCTCGGCCCGGCCAATGTCGGCGGCGTGGCCTTCTCCGCGGTCCCCGCCATCGCCCAGATCCAGCGCGGCCTGTTCAGCCAGGGCTGCCGGGCCACCGCCCTGGACGCTCCTGATGTGTTCGGCACGGTGAATTCCCAGGCCACCCTGGGCGGCCTCTTCGGCGCCCTCGGCGGCTTCCAGACCGGCGACGCCTATGCCGGCAAGATGCAGTCCAAGAACGTCCGGGACATCGAGTCCACCTTCGACCCGATCTACAGGACGGATACGGACATTATCCAACTCCACCTGGAATGGGACGTCTCGGACAACCTGCAGCTGACCTCCCTGACCAATCAGGCCCGGACCCGGCTCTACAGCCGGCAGGACTACAACCGGTACACGCCGTCGGTGAATTTCAACACCACGCCGAACCCTGTGAACGCCCTCGCCGCCGTCGGCCCGGCCTATCCCAATGTGATCTACCCCGCCCTGTTCCCGAACGGCGTGGTGAACGATCCGCAGAATGGCAAGTACAATCGCTTCACGACGAGCGATATCTCGGGGTCCTCCAACAAGCAGTTCAGCCAGGAAATCCGGCTGCAGTCTTCTTTTGACGGACCGCTTAACTTCAACGTCGGCGCCCTGTACCTCGACTTCACAGCCGAGGCGGATTACTATGTAATGTTCAACACTGGCACCGCCTGGTACCAGGTGAACAACTTCCTCAGCACCGGCAACGCCAACTGCTATGCGCCGGCGCCCTGCGTCGCCATCGATCCCAAGGTCAACCCGGATCGTTCGGGACACAACTACTTCGACAACTATACGCCCTACGCCCTGACCTCGACCGCCGTCTTCGGCGAGCTCTACTGGGCGATGGCGGACGACTTCAAGTGGACCCTCGGCCTCCGCTGGACGAAGGACGAGAAGGAACAGAAGAATTACGCTGTGAGCCTCGGCGCGCCCGGCGTTGGTCTTCTCGGCCCGCCGGCCGGCACGCCCCCCGTCCTTGCCGTCGACTTCGAGGAGATAACAGGTCGCTTCGGCTTTGACTGGAAGCCGGAAATTGCCTTCACCGACCAGTCCCTGATCTATGCCTTCTACTCACGCGGCTACAAGGCGGGCGGCCTCAACCCGGCCTGTTCGCAGAACTGTACGGGCCTGAGCGCCACCTTCGAGCCGGAGTTCATTAATTCCTTTGAGGTCGGCGCTAAGAATACCTTGCTGGACGGCGCCCTGCAGCTGAACGGCACACTCTTCATGTACGATTACACCGGCTACCAGGTGTCGAAGATCGTCAACCGGACCTCGATCAACGAGAATATCGACGCCAAGGTGAAGGGCATCGAGCTGGAGTCCATCTGGAACCCGATCCAGCCCCTGCGCTTCAACGCCAGCGTCGGCTGGCTCGACAGCGAGATCACTGGCGGCTCGTCGATCGACACTTTCGATCGGACTCAGGGGAACCCCAACCTGATGATCGTGAAGGCGAGCAACGCCGCCAACTGCGTGGTCTCCAGGACTACGGCGGCGACGGCCCTGACGGTGTCCAACAACCTCAGTAACCCCTTCGCCCTGCTGCAGGTCTGCGCCGGCGCCTTCGGCCCCGCCAATGACGGTGTCTCGGTCAACCTGAGGGGCAAGGAACTGCCGAACGCGCCGAACTTCACCGTGTCACTCGGTGCTCAGTATACCCTCGAGATGGGCAATGGCTGGGCCGCCGTCGGGCGGGCTGACTACTACCACCAGACCGACAGCTATGCGCGGATCTACAACTCGGTTCCGGACCGGATCGAAGCCTGGAGCAATGTCAACCTGACGCTTTCCGTCGCTAATGCGGACAACGGGTGGTCGGTCGAGGCCTTCGTCAAGAATGCCACCGACGAGGAAGCGATCACCGACACCTATCTGACGGATGATTCATCGGGCCTGTTCCGGAATGCCTTCTATACCGAACCGCGCACCTTCGGCATCGGCGTCTCCAAGACTTGGTAGGACACAGGACCCCGTCCATACGGCGGGAACCCGGAAGACCTGGGGGCCCGCGGGAAACCGCGGGCCCTTCTCCTTGGCGGGTTTCCCCCGGGACTGTTTCTCAACCTCAACTTCAAGGAGAGACTGCTTCCTCGGGACGCCGCGCGAGGCAGAAGGCTCAGCGCAGAACATGTCGGCCCCGGACTGTATCTTCGATCGCGTGACCTCGTGGACCGACTGGATGATCGCTGGCGTCAATGCATACAGGACCCAGGGGGCGCCCTCCTGGTGTCGCATGACAGGCCGCCTGAGGGAGCCGCCATGCTGGATGGCGAGGTTGTAGCTGACTGTCCAGAGTCCGATGGCCAAGGTAAATGCAGCCGATGAGCCGTGCAGGCTGTCGTCGGCCTGCTCGCACTGGCCGGCCTTAATGAAGCGCCCAGCCTTGCCGTTGGTCCTGGACAGACAGCTACAACCTCGCCAAGCCGCCACGATGGCGTGAAAGTCCTCACCCCATTGCAGAGTGTGAACGACCTTCGCGGAAAGGATGACGAGTCCGTGGCGCGGAATTCTCGCGGGGTTATCCAGGATGTTGGGTACAAAAAGGCTGAGAGCCCCCGTTATTCCAGGCTGTCGCTTCCATCAGCGATTTTTCTGAATAGCGGTCTGCGCTGCAAGCAGCAGCAGTCCCCCAGCGATCGCCAAGTCCTTGAAAAAGATAGATCTCTCGACTTTGTTGCCAAGGTCGTGATGGAAGATGAACGCTGCCAGGATGCAGAAGATGCCGAGAGCTCCAGCCACCTCCCGCAGACGCCAGCCCAACAATAGCGCAAAGCCCCCGCCAAGCTCCAAGGCGACAACCGCTGGGAACAGCAGCGTTGGCACGGAGAACGCCTGCATCTGCTCCAGGACAGGCTTGGAATCGGTGATTTTTGCCAGGCCCGCGAGGATGAAGAGGAGCGCCATCAGCGTTCGGCCGACAATGGCGACGCCGGCCGGGCCGGCGAGGTCGCGAAGGTTGATCACTCTTTACTCTCCACGGCTGAGGTCGCGACCGTGGCGTTCAAGCCAGGCGGGCGAATGGCGGGGATCACTTCAGCCATGATCATCACAGGACCGAGCAACAGGTTCTCCGGCCGCTTGACGAACTGCGGCGATTCGCCTTCGAAACCGTGGCCGATAAACTGGAACGCCCATCCCAAGACGAAGCCTGCAGCGATGATGCCGGCTGCTGAGAATCCCGTAAAGTGCGTGGTCAGTGAATGGGCCACAGCATAACAGGCAGCGATCAGTATCAGATAAGCAAGGCCTGCCAGTCGCGACCAGTACAGTACGATCGCCACGGTCAGGACCGCCAGTGCGCTGGCCAGGTTGGCGTGTTCCCAAGCGCCCTGACCGGGGAGCCGAACATAACTTGCCGCTGCAATTACCGAAGTCACAATCAGAGGAATGCCTATGGCATGCGTTGCGCGGTTCAGCGGGGATCGATGGATGGCGTCGTAATTGGCGAGGATGTTCTCGTAATGGCTCATGCTAGACTCCCAGTTTGCACGTTAACGACGAGAGTTCGGAAGGTCGCGACGAACGCCTCTGGGTCCTCTCGGAAAGAGCCGTGGTAGCCTTGAAACAGGGTAACCCGGTGTACCGGCATGTGTGCGGCCAGCACTTTGGGGCGCGCACAGGCAAGCCAGAAAGGCAGGGTAAGCCCTGGAGCCAGGGCCCTGAGGTCCCCAGCAGGCTCCCCTAAGCCCGTCCATGCATTGGCCAGCATAGGGGCAAGGTCGCGCCCAGTCCCCACATCGCGCGCGTGGTGCGCACGCGCAGGCCTCCCAGACAGCACCATGAAGCGGTAGTGCGCGGCGACGGCCGCAAAGAACCAATCCGCGCCGCGTTTGTCCGCGCGGAAGAAGGATCCCATGTGACCGATCAGGAAGCGCGCGGCGCCATCGAGAGGCGCAAGGCCGCCCGCTTTGCCCGGCGCAAGCCCCGCAGATCGGTCCGGCGTAGACCGGTCCATCCCCGACTGGTCGACCGCGATGAGCTCGAAATCCGAATCCAGTCGTTCAGCCAAGCCAGCGAAATCACCGCTCCCGCGGCCGGATGCGTTCAGGCACGGAACCAGTAGGCTCTGGCCCCACCCCTTAACGACAAGGCGCGTACCGGAGGGCAATCGCAGAATGTCTGCGCCATCTGCGGCGCTCAAGGTGGCAAGGCTTGGAAACATCTTCGGCGGTTGCTCCACCACAGGGCAGTTCTCAACAGACGAGACTCAAGCGATCCGT
Organism: Phenylobacterium sp.; assembly: GCA_046092925.1. GTDB lineage: Bacteria > Pseudomonadota > Alphaproteobacteria > Caulobacterales > Caulobacteraceae > Phenylobacterium. The sequence goes on from JBJTEN010000287.1 coordinate 6,137, forward strand.
GGAGTGATATCAATATCACTTTACCGCACCTGAAGTCAAGAAACCCCGCGCAAGCAGGGGCGGCGCGTAGAGCTTGCTCGCGGCGGCCGCAGGTACGGAGGTCTAGAGGAGGGAGGTGGAGGGGGTCGATGTGATCTGGGGGG
>JBJTEN010000288.1:0-14696 GCA_046092925.1 Phenylobacterium sp.
GGCGAGGGGCTTGTCCGGCGAGGGCAGGAGAAAGGGGGCGGTATGCTCCCGGGCCGAAGCGGAGACCGGCGGCAGGCGGGCGATCATCTTCAGGCGGGACTGGGCCTGCACCGCCTTGCTGGCCTTGGCCCGGAACCGGTCGACAAAGGACTGAAGGTGGGCGCGCTGGGCCTCGACCTTCTGGCGCATGGCCTCCTCGACCCGCGCCCTTTCCTCCCTCTGGCGCTCGAAGTCGTCGTAGCCGCCGGGGTAGAGCTCCAGCCGGGCCTCGTGCATGTGCAGAATATGGTCCACCGACCGGTTCAGGATGTCACGGTCGTGGCTGATGATCAGGGCGGTGTGCGGGTACTTCCGCAACCGCGCCTCCAGCCATAGGGCGCCCTCCAGGTCGAGATAGTTGGTGGGCTCGTCCAGCAGCAGGATGTCCGGTTCGGCGAACAGGGCGGCCGCAAGGGCGACGCGCATGCGCCAGCCGCCCGAGAACTCGGCCATGGGGCGGTGGAGGTCGGCAGGCGTGAATCCCAGGCCGGACAGGATCTCCGCCGCGCGCGACGGCGCCCGGTCGGCGCCGATCTCCGCCAGGCGGCCGTAGATGTCGCCGATCTCTTCGGGCGGGGCCGTCTCGAGCCGGGCCAGCAGGCTGGCGCGTTCCTCATCCGCCGCCAGGATGGTGGCGATGAGGGTCACCGGGGTCGCTGGATGTTCCTGGTCGACGGCGGCCATGCGCGCCCCGCGGGGCAGGCTGATCTCGCCTTCGCCCGTCCGGGCGTGATCCCGGATGAGGCCGAAAAGGGTCGACTTTCCCACGCCATTGCGCCCGACAAGACCCACCTTCGCCCCGGGTGGAATGCTGACGCTGGCCCGGTCGAGAAAACGCCGTCCCCAGGCGTCGTGAGTGAGGTCGCGGATCTGAAGCATGACGGTGCGGTCTCTATCAGACCGCTTGGCCGCCGTCGCGGTGTTGGCGAGCGGCGAGGCTGCGGCTATAAGCCCGCACCTTTCCGGCCCTGGCGGTCGGTCACCCCTTCCCAGAACAGGCTCACATGACCCAACGCACCTTCTCGATCATCAAGCCGGACGCCACCAAGCGGAACCTGACCGGCAAGATCAACGCCGTGATCGAGGACGCGGGCCTGCGCATCATCGCCCAGCGCCGCATCCACATGACGCCCGCCCAGGCCGGCCGCTTCTACGCCGTCCACAAGGAGCGTCCCTTCTACGGCGAGCTGGTCGAGACCATGACCTCCGCCCCCGTGGTGGTTCAGGTCCTGGAGGGCGAAAACGCCGTGGCCCGCTATCGTGAAGTGATGGGCGCCACCAACCCCGACCAGGCCGCCGAAGGCACCATCCGCAAGCTCTTCGCCCTGAACGTCGGCGAGAACTCTGTGCATGGCTCGGACAGCCTTGAGAACGCCGCGATCGAGATCGCCCAGTTCTTCAGCGAGGCCGACATCGTCGGCTGATAGTGGTCCGGCAAGGCGGGGGCGGTTTGCCGCCCCCTTTGCCTGACCCCCGGGGTAGGGTAGCAGGTCGGCGTTCAGCCCCGGGGGAGACGCCATGGCCAGCGCCGAGACCTTTCCTGAAATCCGCGAGGCGGTCCGTCGCCTCTGCGCCGGCTTTCCCGGCGAGTACTGGCGCGAGAAGGACCGCGAGCGGGCCTATCCTGCGGAGTTCGTCCAGGCCCTGACGGACTCCGGCTTCCTGTCCGTCCTGATCCCCGAGGCCTTCGGGGGCTCCGGCCTGGGATTGGGCGCGGCCATCGCGGTGCTGGAGGAGGTTCATCGCTCAGGCTGCAACGGCGGCGCCAGCCACGCCCAGATGTACACCATGGGCACCCTCCTGAAACATGGGAGCGAGGCTCAGAAACAGGCCTACCTGCCGGGGATCGCCTCGGGCGACCTGCGGCTCCAGGCCTTCGGGGTTACCGAACCGGGCGCCGGAACGGACACCACCCGCATCACCACCTTCGCCCGCCGGGACGGCGACCACTATGTCGTGCGCGGGCAGAAGATCTGGATCAGCCGGGCGGAGCACTCCGACCTGATGGTCCTGCTCTGCCGCACGACCCACCGCGAGGACGCCGCCCGACCCAGCGAGGGGATGAGCGTCCTCCTCGTCGACATGCGCGAGGCGGTGGGGAATGGCCTGACCATCCGGCCGATCCGCACCATGCTGAACCACGCCACCACGGAACTCTTCTTCGATGATCTCCGGGTGCCGGTGGAAAACCTGATCGGGAAGGAAGGCCAGGGCTTCCGCTACATCCTCGACGGGATGAACGCCGAGCGGATCCTGATCGCCGCAGAATGCATCGGCGACGCCAAGTTCTTCATCGACCGGGCCAGCGCCTATGCCCGCGAGCGGGAGGTGTTCGGTCGACCCATCGGCCAGAACCAGGGCGTCCAGTTCCCCATCGCCCGGGCCCATGTCCAGACCAGCGCCGCCGACCTGATGGTGCGTCACGCCGCCGATCTGTTCGACGCCGGGGAGCCCTGCGGGACTGAGGCCAACATGGCCAAGATGCTGGCCTCGGAGGCCTCCTGGTTCGCCGCGGACACCTGCCTCCAGGTGCACGGCGGCTTCGGCTTCGCCGAGGAGTACGACATTGAGCGCAAGTTCCGGGAGACCCGCCTCTACCAGGTGGCCCCGATCTCCACCAACCTGATCCTCAGCCATGTGGGCAACCACGTGCTGGGCCTGCCCAAGAGCTTCTGATGTACGACCTGCTGAAGGGCCTCCGCGTCGTCGAGGGCTCGGCCTTCGTGGCCGGCCCGACCTGCGGCCTCTACCTCGCCCAGTTGGGCGCCGAGGTCATCCGCTTCGACAACATCGGCGGCGGCCCGGACTTCAATCGCTGGCCCCTCAGCCGGGGCGGCGACAGTTTCTACTGGGAGGGGCTGAACAAGTCGAAGAAGTCCATCGCCATCGACCTGTCGCGCCTCGAGGGCCGGCGCCTGGCGCAGGAGCTGGCGACAGCGCCGGGCGACAACGGCGGGGCCTTCGTCACCAACTTCCCCGTCGAGGGCTTCCTGTCCTACGAAGCCCTCTCGGCCCTGCGGCCGGACCTGGTCTGCGTGCGGGTCATGGGATGGGCGGATGGCCGCCCGGGTGTCGACTACACCATCAACGCCGCCGTCGGCGTCCCGCTCTTCACGGGCCATGCCGATGATCCGCGCCCTGTGAACCACATCCTGCCGGCCTGGGACCTCCTGACGGGTGGCTATGCGGCCTTCTCGCTCGTCTCGGCCCTCATGGCCCGCGGCCGGGACGGGAAGGGGCGGGAGGTGCGCCTGCCCCTGTCGGACATCGCCGCCGCCAGCCTCGCCAACCTCGGCATGCTGGCCGAGGCGACCCTGGGCGAGGGCGACCGGCCCCGGGTCGGCAATGACATCTTCGGCGCCTTCGGGCGCGACTTCACCACCGCCGACGGCGTCCGGATCATGCTGGTGGCCATCACGCCCCGCCAGTGGTCGGGGATTCAGCCCCTGCTGGGCATTGTCGAGGCGGTGAAGGCCCTGGAGGCCGAGCTCGGCGTTGACTTCGCCCGCGACGAGGGCCTGCGCTTCACCCACCGCGACCGCCTGGTCCCGATCTTCGACGCGGCTATGGCCCGCCACAGGCTCGCTGAGCTGACGCCGGAGTTCGAGCGCCTTGGCGTCTGCTGGGGTCCCTACCAGACCCTGTCCCAGGCGGCGAACGACCCGCGCCTGTTTGCGGGCAATCCGGTCTTCTCCACCCTGACCCATCCGTCCGGCGAGACCTATCCCGCCGCCGGGTTCGCGGGGACTGTGCCGCAGGACGCGCGCCAGCCCGCGCGTCCGGCCGCCCGGCTGGGGCAGCATACCGACGAGGTCCTCGCCACCGTGCTGGGCCTTTCGTCGGCGCAGATCGGCAAGCTTCACGATGACGGCGTTGTCGCCGGACCGGAGGGCAGATGAGCGACTATTCCACGATCCGCGTCCAGGAGGCCGCGCCCGGCGTGGTCCTTGTGACCCTGAACCGCCCCGAGGCCGCCAACGCCCTGTCGACGGCCATGGGACGGGATCTCCTGGACCTCTGGACCCGCCTGGCCGACGACGCCTCTGTCCGCGCCGTCGTCCTGACCGGAGAGGGCCGGTTCTTCTGCGCGGGCGCCGACCTCAAGGAACGCGACGGCATGACCGACGAGGCCTGGGCCGCCCAGCACCGCCTGTTCGAGGACATGATCCGCGCCCAGCTCGCCTGTCCCTTCCCGGTCCTCGCCGCCGTCAATGGCGCGGCCATGGGCGGCGGGGCCGAAATGGCCCTGGCCTGTGACTTCGCCTGGGCCGGCGAGAGCGCCCGCATGGGCCTGCCGGAGGCCGGACTGGGGATCATCCCGGGCCTCGGCGGCACCCAGCTGCTGACCCGCGCCGTCGGCGAGCGGCGGGCCTCGGAGATGCTGATGAGCGGCCTGCCCGTGGACGCCGGCGAGGCCCTGTCCATCGGCCTGGTCAACGCCGTGCGGCCGAATGAGACCCTGGTGGCCGACCTGGTGGCGCGCGCCGTCCTGATCGCCTCCAAGGCGCCCCTGTCGATCCGGGCGGTCAAGGCGGTGGTGCGGACCGGGGCGGTCCTGCCCCTGGACGAGGCCATGGATCTGGAGCTGTCGGAGTACAACCGCCTCTTCACCACCGAGGATCGGCGCGAAGGGGTGGCGGCCTTCAACCAGAAGCGGCCGGCGGTCTTCCGCGGCGTCTGACCGTCAGGCGGCGGCCAGCTCCCCGCAGACGAAGGCGTCCTCGCCGGCCTCAATCAGGCCGGCCAGCACGTCGCCGGCGTCCTGCGACCGCACCGTGAGGATCAGGCCGACCCCGCAGTTGAAGGTGCGGCGCATCTCGGCGTCAGCCACGCCGCCCGCCTCCTGCAGCCAGGCGAAGACCGGGGGCGGGGTCCAGGCGTTCCAGTCGAACCGGGCCTGCAGGCCCTCGGCGATCACCCGGGGCGGGTTCTCGATCAGGCCGCCGCCGGTAATGTGGGCGCAGGCGCTGATCCGGCCCGCACGGATCTGGGGCAGGACCTGGCGGACATAGATGCGCGTGGGGCGCATCAGGGCCGAGGCCAGGGTCTCGTCATCGGAAAAGGGCGAGGCGGCGCTCCAGTGAAGGCCGCTGCGCTCGACGATCCGCCGGATCAGGGAATAGCCGTTGGAGTGCGGACCCGAGGAGGCGAGGCCGATGATCACGTCGCCAGGCTTCTGGTCGCCCAGCCGCGGCAGGACGGCGCCGCGCTCGACAGCCCCCAGGGAAAAGCCCGCCAGATCGTAGTCGCCTGCAGCATACATACCGGGCATCTCGGCGGTTTCGCCGCCCGCGAGGGCGCACCCGGCCTGGCGGCAGCCTTCTGCGATGCTGGCGACGACCCTCGCCGCAGAGTCCACGTCCAGCTTGCCGGTGGCGAAATAGTCCAGGAAAACCAGAGGCTCGGCGCCCTGCGCCAGCAGGTCGTTGACGCACATGGCGACCAGATCGACGCCCACTGTGTCATGCAGGCCGGTCTCGATGGCGATCTTCAGCTTGGTGCCCACGCCGTCCGTGGTGGAGACGAGGAGGGGGTCAATGAAGCCGGCGGCCTTCAGGTCGAACAAGGCGCCGAAACCGCCAAGCGAACCATCAGCCCCCGGACGCCGGGTGGACTTGGCCATCGGCTTGATCAGATCCACCAGGGCGGCGCCGGCGTCGATGTCCACGCCCGCCTGGGCGTAGGTGAGACCGTTCGGACGCTCGCTCATGGCCGGACCCTTCAATAAACCCTCCGGCGGGCTTGCAGACTCGGCCGGACGACGGCGTATAGCTAGCCTATGACCTTGATCACGACCACCGCTGAGCTTCTGACCTTCTGCAATCAGATCCGGGGGCAGGCCTTCGTCGCCGTTGACACCGAGTTCATCCGCGAGACGACTTACTGGCCGCGACTTTGCCTCATTCAGGCCGCGACGCCGGATGTGGAGGCGGTGATTGATCCTCTGGCGGAGGGGATCGACCTGGAGCCTTTTCTGGAGATCCTGCGGGATCCAAACATCGTCAAGGTATTCCACGCGGCCCGTCAGGACGTTGAGATTTTCAATAATCTCAATGCGATGCCGGCATCTCTTTTCGATACCCAGGTCGCCGCGATGGCGGCGGGGCACGGGGAGCAGATCGCCTATGACGCCCTTGTCCGGAACATGCTGCGGATAGAGCTGGACAAGTCCAGCCGGTTTACGGACTGGGCGCGTCGGCCGCTGACCGACAACCAATTGTCTTACGCCCTGGCCGACGTGACGCATCTGGCGGTGATCTACCCGCAGCTTCGCGCACGGCTCGAGGCGGAGGGGCGACTGGCCTGGGTGGCCGACGAGATGATTTCCCTGTGTGATCCGTCCCTCTACGACGTTTCACCCGAGAACGCCTGGCGTCGACTGAAGCCGCGAAAGCAGACCTCCCGCTATATGAGCGTCTATCGGGCCGTGGCTGAGTGGCGGGAGCGCACGGCGCAGTCGCGAGACCAGCCGCGTAGCCGGATCCTCAAGGATGACGCCATCGATGAACTCGCCAGCCAGGCGCCGACCGACGCCGGCCAGATGGAGCGGTTGCGATCCGTCCCGAAGGGTTTCGCCGGGTCGCGGTTCGGCCCGGAACTCCTGGAGGTCATCCGTGAGGCCCTCAGGGCGCCGGAGGCCAACGCCCCGGTGGTCGAGAAGGCGCGTCCGCCGCACAATCCCGCCGCGGGTGCTGTCGTTGAGCTGCTCAAGGTCCTGCTCAAGGCCAGGGCGGAGGACGCGGGGGTCGCCTCGAAGCTGATCGCGACCGTGGCGGATCTGGAACTCATCGCCCAGGACGACCTTGCGGACACACCAGCCCTTTCTGGCTGGCGACTTGAGGCCTTCGGCGCCGACGCCTTGCGCGTCAAGCGTGGCGAGCTTGCGCTGGTGCTGGACAAGGGACGGGTCCGCGTCGTCGAGGTGCGCCGGGCTCAGAAATCGACGCTGGACGCCTGACCATCGTCCAGGGCTCCGCCCGGGTCCGTCGACCTCGGGCGCCTATCGGCCCGATCTTTCAGGCCAGTCCGACCTCGGACCGCGCCGCTTCGTTGAGAAGCGGGTTTCCACTGAGATAGCGCCCGAGATTCTCCACGAACTGGTCGTCCGCCCGTGGCTGGACGCCGTCGCCGGAGTTGGAGGTATGGGCGCTGACCCGGACCTGAGGGTGGCTCCAGATCCAGTGATCCGCCGGCAAGGGCTCGGTCTGGAAGACATCGAGCACGGCGTGGGCGGGGCGCTGTCGGTCGAGGCCCCGTCGCAGGGCGTCCTCGTCCACCAACCCCCCCCTGCCGATGTTGATCAGCAGGGCGCGGGGCTTCATGGCGGCGAAGAATGCGTCATTGCACATATCGCGCGTTTCGTCGGTGAGGGCGCAGGCCAGGACCACGACGTCAGACTGGGGCAGGGCTTCAAGGATCTTCGACAGAGGAAGGGTTCTGTGGGCGAGACCGGCGTCCGCGTCTCTTCGTACGACCGTAAGGTCGACACCGAACGCCCGGGCGCGCTGGGCGATCTGCTCGCCGATGGCCCCGTAACCCACCAGGAGCCAATGGGTCCGGCTCACCTCCCTGTAGGGCGTACGGGCCCATTCCCGCCGTGCCTGCAGGTCCCGCTGGGCGTCGATCGGCACGATCAGGGACAGGGCGTGGGCCATGACATACTCGGCGATGACCACGCCCTGAGCCGAAGACTTTGTGATCCGGACCCCTTTTTCCATGATCCGCCTGAAGATCGGGAGATCCAGGCCGGCGTTGAAGGTCTGAAGCCAGCGCACCGAGGGGCTGTCCAGCAACACCCGCATCAGGGTCGGCAGGAGCCCCGACATGTAGGCTTCCTGGGTGTTCCAGACGATCTCCGGGGCCAGGTCGTGGGCGGCGACCTCGACTCCGCCTCGCAGATAACGGCCGGCCTCCGGGACTGTCACGATGTCCAGGCGGGGAGACAGGGGAGCGATGCGCTCCCGAATACGACGAAAGGAGGCCTCGGACATCAGGACCTGGATCACGTGCTTATCATCCCATCTGCAACCGGGTCTTCAGGGTTTGTGCGAGCGTCAGAGCACGTTTGGCCGCCTGCTCGCCCAGGAGCATGTCTTCCCATCCGGGCTCGGTGAAGACACGAAGCCGATCCCCGTCCAGGTTCAGCCGCGCGTGCCGGAGCACCTCCACGTTGCGCCCGGCGAGATCGCAGCCAAGCCGGATAGCGGCGCCGAGCGCCCGGGCTCTCGCGCGGCGCTCGGGTGTGAGAAGGCGGGCGACCATCTCCGGCTCCGGAGTCGCGGCGCTGGAATCGTGGCGAGAGAACACCGTGCACGCCAGGAAGGCCCGTTCGGGGTGACTCATCCCGGCGATCGGCGCCCTGAGGGCCTTGTCAAAGGCGAGGTTCGCCCTGTGATCAGGATGCAATCGCGCGCCGAGGTCCGCGAGACGGCAGGCCGCCGACAGGAGAATCGGGTCCCGGGCGCCGAAGGCGGGCGCCAGGTTCGCGAAAACCGGCCTCAGGAAATCCTCCATGGCGGGTCCGAGACCCGGGGTGAGGCCGCGCTGGGCGACCAGGGCCTCGCAGCCTGCGATCAGGGGGTCCTGGTCACGGATGGGCTCCGGCATGGATTCGAGCAGAAGTCCCTCGCGAATTCCGAAGGCCGAGATCACCACACGCTGGACCTCCAGCGCCTGAACCACCTCAGACAGAACCACGGCGGCATAGGGCAGGGTGTCGAACCGCTTGCGCGACAGTCCGCGTATGCCCTCAAGGGAGGAGCGCGACTGACGGGCCACAAACCGGCACATGTCCAGCAGGTCCATCCGCTGGATCTCGTACTGGTGGGCGATATGGAGCGGATAGCCCTCCAGCTCCATGTGCAGGAGAGCGAGATTGCGCCAGGCGCCGCCAACCGCGTGAAACTCCCGGCTGGACAGCCTTTCCGCATGCGGTCGCAGGGCGCGGGCCGCGGAACGCCGCACCCGTTCCGCGTCCATGGGACGGGGCGCGCCCAGGGCGAGCGGTCCGAGCGGCAGGCTCACCCCCTGACCAGGGCCGTCGAGGCGGACAAGCTCGAGACTGAAGCCGCCGAGATCTCCCGCAACCCCATGGGCGTCCGATTGGCCGGCCAGCACCCCGAGGGCGCTGTAGCGCGCCTCTTCTTCGCCGGACAGCACACGGACCGAGATGCCGGTCTCGTCCTCGACCGCCCTCAGGAAGGTCCGGCTGTCCCGCGCCTCGCGGACGGCGGCGGTCGCGACGACAAAGGTCTCCCGGCTCGACCAACCCTGAAGGAGCACCCGGAAACGCCGGAGGACCGCCATGGCGGTCTCAACCCCCTCTGGCGAGAGCCGGCCCGTGGTCTGGAGGTCGCGCCCGAGGCCGGCGAGGGCCTTCTCGTTGTAGGCGGTCCAGATGGTCCGCCCCTCCAGCCTGTAGACCACCAGCCGGATGGAGTTGGAGCCGATGTCGATGACCGCCGCGTGCCGGGTCTCGGCAGGCTCGGGTCCTTCGACGGCTGGGGATCGGTTAGGTGCGAGTCGCCACATGATCGATAGCGCCAGGAAGGTCCTTCACCCTCTGTCCTCTGCCGGACAGGCTGGGATTGGTCATGAAGTACTCGTGGGACGAGAAGGCCCCGGGGTGATCCCAGGCCGGATCCCGGCTGTACTCGCCGGAGGCGTCCAGCGTCCAGCTCTGCGCCTGGTCGCGGATGTTGGCGAGCAAAATCTGCTGCAGGACCTGCTCGTGAACGGTGGGGTTCTCCACGGGGGTCAGGGCTTCAACCCTCCGATCAAGGTTTCGGGGCATCCAGTCCGCCGACGAGATGAACAACCGGGCGTCCGGCGAGGGCATCTCGGACCCGTTGGCGAAGGCCACGATCCGGGAGTGCTCCAGGAAACGTCCGACGATCGACTTGACGCGGATATTCTCCGACAAGCCGGGGACTCCCGGCCGGAGGCAGCAAATGCCGCGGATCACGAGCTGGATGTCCACGCCGGCCTGGCTGGCCTCATACAGGGCGTCGATGATCTCGGGGTCGACCAGGGAGTTCAGCTTGGCCCAGATGGCGGCGGGCCCGCCTGCGCGAGCGCGGTCCGCCTCGCCGGCGATCATGCGCAGCAGGTCCGCCTTCATGGTGAGGGGCGAGAAGGAAAGCTTCTCCATCCGCTGGGGTCGGGCGTACCCCGTCACATAGTTGAACAGCCTCACGGAGTCCCGCCCGAGGGCCGGGTCGGAGGTGAAGAGCGACAGGTCGGTGTAAACCCGGGCCGTCTGGGGATGGTAATTGCCCGTGCCGAAGTGGCAGTAGGTGCGCAATTGGTCGCCTTCCCGGCGGACGACCATCGAGATCTTGGCGTGGGTCTTGTACTCGACGAAGCCGAAGACAACGTGGACCCCCGCGCGTTCCAGATCCCTGGCCCACTTCAGGTTCGCCTCCTCGTCGAACCGGGCCTTGATCTCCACCAGAGCGGTGACGTTCTTGCCGTTTTCCGCCGCCTCGATCAGGGCGGCGACGATGGGGCTGTCCTGGGATGTTCGGTAGAGGGTCTGCTTGATGGCCAGGACGTGGGGGTCCCGCGCGGCCTGTCGCATGAACTGGATCACCACGTCGAAGCTCTCGAAGGGGTGATGGACCAGGATGTCCTTTTCGCGGATCGCGGCGAAGCAGTCGCCGGCGTGATCCCGGATCCGTTCCGGGAACCGCGGCTCGAAGGCGCGGAACTTCAGTTCCGGCCGGTTCGGCGGGATCAGCTGGGAAAGCTCGTCGAGGCCCAGCAGCCCCTCGACCCGAACAATGTCGTCGCGGCGAGCGTGCAGGTTGGAGCAGATGAAGTCCTGGAGGTCACGGGGCATGTCGGCCTCGATCTCCACCCGGACCACCGAGCCCAGCCGGCGCTGCTTGAGACGCTCCTCGAACTCGCGGACGAGATCCTCGGCCTCCTCCTCGATCTCGACGTCGGAGTCGCGGATCAGGCGGAAGACGCCCCGGGCCTCGACCTTCGAACCCGGAAACAGCCGGTCGACGAACAGGGCCACGAGGCTTTCCAGGGAAACAAAGCGCCGCTCCGGCCGGCGGCGGGGCCCCGGCTGGGGCGGCAATTCCCAGAACCGGGCGACCTGGGCGGGGATCGGGACGAGGGCATAGAGCGAGCGCCGCTCGGCCTTGAGCCTCAGCTTGAAGACCAGGGAAAAGGCCAGGTTCGGGATGAAGGGAAACGGGTGCGCCGGGTCGATGGCGAGGGGCGTCAGTATGGGAAAGAGCCGGTCCTGGAAGGCCTGTTCCAGGGCCTCGCGGTCACCCGGCGTCAGGGCCTCGGCGCTGACGACGCTCAGCCCCTGGGCGGAAAGCTCCCCTGAGAGGTCACGCCATTGGGCCTGCTGGTCGGCCATGAGGGCCGCCGCCTGGGCGTTGATCCGTTCCAGCTGCTCGGCCGGGGTCAGGCCGTCCTGGCTGAGCGAGCGAACGCCCTCGCGCACCTGGGCCTTCAGGCCGGCGACCCGGACCATGTAGACCTCGTCGAGGTTGTTCGCCGAGATCGACAGGAACCTCAGGCGTTCCAGAAGCGGGTGCCTGGGATTGCGGCTCTCGGCCAGGACCCGGCGGTTGAAGGCCAGCCAGGAGAGTTCGCGGTTGAAGAACCGCTCGAGCGAGCACATGAGATCGGCCTTCAGCGGCGTGCTGGGCTTGCGGGCGGCGGCCTTGTCGCGTTTGGCGGGGATCATGGGGCGGGGCTCTCCGGACGGATCGGTACCATTCCGCCGGGGATGGGCCAAGTCCGTGACAGTTCCGCGTCAGGCTTCGAAAAGGTCAAGGTTTTCCGCCGGGTCGTCCAGAAGTTCCCGGGCCAGGGCGCGGGTCACCGGGCGCAGGTCGCCGCCGGAGGCTTCGTGTAGACGCTCCACCATGTCGCGGGCCGCAGGCACCGAGCGGTCGATCCGGCGGACCAGATAGGGGGCCAGGTCGGCGGGCGGGCGGATTCCCCGGGCCCGCAGGAAGGCCTCGATCACCCCCAGGAGGATCTCGTCGTCGACGGCCTCGATCAGCGCGACGTCGAGGGCGTTGAGGCGCGAGCGCAGGTCGGGCAGGGCGGCGGGCCAGGCGGCGGGACGGGTCCGGGCGGTCATCAGCACGCCGCGGCCGGCGGGCGCCTGGTTGAGGAGGTGGAACAGGCCCTCTGCGCAGAACCCCCGGTCGACGTCTTCCAGGAGCACGGGGCCGCTCCGCGCCGCGGCGATGTCTGGGCGAAGGGGATCCAGCCGCAGGGCGCCGGCCTGCGCGGCCCAGGCCTCGGCCAGACGGCTCTTGCCACAGCCCTCCGGCCCGGCGAGGACCAGGACGCCCCCCGGCCAGTCCGGCCAGGCCGCTAGCCGCCGCCGGGCGTCGGCATTGCCGTCGCCCTCGATGAAGGCGCCCCGGGCCTCGAACAGGGGGTTCCAGAAATCCAGCAGGGCCTGGGTCATGCAAAAGGGTGCTAGCCCCGTTCGGCGCCGCGGGTCGACGGGTCGGCCCGCCGGGGCCGGGGATGGCCGGCCAGACCCTGTGGGCCGCCTGTGGATGACATCAGGCCTCCGGCGCGTCCAGGTCCCGGGGGGCCATCAGGCGCCAGCCCTGCGGCCCCAAGGCCTCCAGAGGCTGGAAGCGGGCCTTGTAGTCCATCTTGCCTGATCCCCTCACCCAATAGCCCAGATAGACATAGGGCATGCCGGTCCGCTGGGCCTGGGTCAGGTGGTCGAGGATCATGAACCGCCCCAGGCTGCGCCGGGGCAGGTCGGGATCATAGAAGGAATAGACCATCGACAGGCCGTCGCCGAGCAGGTCGACGAGCACGCAGCCGACCAGCTCGCCCGGCGCGCCGTCCTCCGAGGGCAGGCGATACTCCATCAGGTGGCTGCGCACCGGGGTGTCCTCGACCATGGCGACAAAGTCGGCCCAGCCCATGTCGGTCATGCCGCCCCCGGCGTGGCGGGCGCCCAGATAGCGGCGCAGCAGGCCGAACTGCTCCATCGTCGCCTCGGCCTCCACCAGGCCGCGCTTCAGGTCGGCGTTGCGGTTGAGGGTCTTCCGGTCCGAGCGCGAGAAGGCGTAGTCCGCCGCCGGGATGCGCACCGAGACGCAGGCCGCGCAGGTCTCGCAGGCCGGGCGGTAGGCGATGTTCTGCGACCGGCGGAAGCCGCTCTGCGTCAGGCTGTCGTTCACCTGGGCGGCCTCGGTGTGGGGCAGGTGCGCAAAGACCTTCCGCTCCAGCCGGTCGGGCAGGTAGGGGCAGGGGGCCGGGGCGGTCAGGTAGAACCGGAGCTGGCGGGTGGGGAAATGCTGCGTCACGCGCAAGACTAGACCCTGAACCCGCCGCCGGGCGCAAGACCTGACGCGGGGTCAGAAGGCCGGTTCGGGGGGCAGGACCGGCGCCTCGCGCAACAGCACGATGGCGATGCGCCGGTTGCCGGGCAGGCTGGGATCGTCGGGATAGAGCGGCTCGGAGTTCGCCTTGCCGGCGACCTGGTAGACGCGGTCCGGAGAGACTCCCGAGGCCTGGAGGATCCGCCGCGCGGCGTCGGCCCGGCCGGACGACAGGGCCCAGTCGCTGTCCAGCTCGCCGCCGCGCCAGTCGGCCGAGGTGTGGCCGGAGATCGAGATCCGGTTGGGCAGCTGGTTCAGCGTGCGGGTGATGGCCCGCATGAGAAGGCGGCCCCGGTCGTTGGGAACCGCCGAGCCCACGGGGAAGAGCGAACGGCCCTCCTGATCCACCAGCTGGATGCGCAGGCCCTCGGGGGTCTTGTCGACAATGATGTTCTTCGACAGCTCGGCCAGCTCGGGCATGGATTGCAGGGCCTGCTTCAAGGACTGGGCGGCGGATTCGAACTCGGCCTCCTCGCGCTTCTGCCGGGCGGTCTCCAGGGTGTCGGCGACCGAGGCCGCCGCGCTCGGGCCATCCTGGGGATTGCGGATATCCGGCGCCATCAGCTGCATGATGTTGGTGGATCCGGCGGACATGGCGCCGTTGCTGTCCAGGGCCGTCCCGCCCAGAATGCCGCCGGCGCCGGAGGTGGAGTCCGACACCGCCGCCGGGGCGAAGTACTGGGCGATGCCGCGCTTCTGTTCCGGCGTGGTGGTGTTGATCAGCCACATCAGGAGGAAGAAGGCCATCATGGCGGTCACGAAGTCCGCATAGGCCACCTTCCAGGCGCCGCCATGGTGGCCGCCCCCGGAAACCTTCTTGACCTTCTTGATCAGAATGGGCCGTTCGTCGTTCGCCATGACGCTGTCCGGGATGGAAGTCCGCCCACCCGTGTCATGGCGAGGGTTAAGATGCGGTTTAGGATGGAGGACCCCATGCGCATTGCATTCATCGGCCTGGGGGTGATGGGCGCGCCCATGGCGGGCCATCTGGCGGCGGCGGGCCATGCGGTCAGCGTCTTCAACCGCAGCCCGGACAAGGCCGGCGCCTGGGCCGCCGCCCACCCCGGAACCGCCGCCGCGAGCCCCGCCGAGGCCGCGCAAGGGTGCGCGCTGGTCGCCCTGTGCGTGGGCAATGACGCCGACGTGCGCGGCCTGGTCCCGCAGGTCCTGCCCGTCATGGCCCCCGGCGGCGTCATCGTCGACCACACCACCACCTCGGCCGAGCTGGCGCGGGACATGGCCGCCCTGGCCGCCGCCTCGGGCCGCGCCTTC
>JBJTEN010000289.1:0-4538 GCA_046092925.1 Phenylobacterium sp.
CTGTTGCACCCTTCGCGAAGACCTACTGGCGGAAGTCCGCCGCCTCGCCGCCGAGGGCAGGTTCGACTATCTCCTCATCGAAAGCACGGGAATCTCAGAGCCCATGCCCGTGGCGGCCACCTTCGACTTCATTTCCGAGGCGGGCGAGAGTCTTCGCGACGTCTCGCGGCTGGATACGATGGTGACGGTCGTCGATGCCTTCAACTTTCACAGGGATTACGGATCTCATGACTTCCTGGCCGACCGGGGAGAGAGCCTCGGGGACGGCGACAACCGAACTGTGGTTGATCTTCTCGTTGACCAGATCGAGTTCGCGGACGTGCTGGTTCTGAACAAAACGGACCTCGTCTCGCCCGACAAACTGGAGGTCGTTGAGGCGATATGCCGCCAATTGAATCCGCTGGCGCGTATCATTCGTACTCAGGCAGGGCGCGCGCCGCTCAGCGAAATCCTCGATACCGGCCTCTTCGACATGGCGCGCGCCCAGAGCGCCGCCGGATGGAGGCAGGCTCTGGAGTTCGGCAAGGCTCCGGAGACCGAGGAGTATGGCGTTTCCAGCTTCATCTACCGGGCGCGCCGACCCTTTCATCCGACCCGGCTCAAGGAGATCCTGGATCAGGAATGGCCTGGGGTCTGGCGCTCAAAGGGCTTTTTCTGGCTGGCATCACGCATGCGCCTGGTCGGCTCGTGGAGCCAGGCGGGGGCGGCGGCGGCTCATGAATGGGGCGGCTACTGGTGGGCCGCGATTCCTCCGGAGAGGCGACCGCAGGATCCCGAGAGCCGGAAGATCCTCTCCAGCGTGTGGCGCAGCCCTTACGGCGACCGTCGCCAGGAGATTGTTCTGATCGGCAAAGACATGGATCGAGAGGCCTTGACTGCAATGTTTGACGCCGCGCTTCTGACTTCCGCCGAGATGCAGAAGGGGCCCAGGGCCTGGGAGAAGCTTCCGGATCCCTTCCCACGCTGGGGTCCTGCGAAGCCTTCTTCATGAAGTCCGGAAGATGCACGGTCGGGAGGCTGCACAGGGCGACCCTTACCGCATCTGTTCTGAGCGCCCTTCAAGCCGCCAGGGCTCCGAGGACATTGAGGCAACTGGAGACCGTTCTGGAAACCGGGGGCGGCGCGCGCCCGGGTAAGGTCGCCCTTCAGCGTGTGCTCCGCTTGCTTGTAGCCGAAGGTGATGTCGTTCGCCTCGACCCAATGCGCGCCTACGTGGCCAGACCTCCGCGCGCTAATCGGGCGCCGCCTTTCACCTGCCGGGAGGCCAGGGAGAATGAGCCCTGCGGAGAGGGTCCGGGGTCGCAGACAGGCCTGACGCACAAGGGAGACCGACACGTAGTGGACGGAAGGCGCCACTAGATGTTATTATATATCATTGCAATTCCTGGGGGATGCGAGAAATACTGATCCCGGCGCGAGGAGGGATGGCTATGTCGACCAGACCACGTTTCAGCCATCAGGAGAGGCTGAAAATCCTGCAAGATGTCCATCTGGAAGATATCGGACGGGCGCGCCGGTTTTTGGACGCCGGGGTGGCCGCAGCACAGGCCGAGTGGGTGCCGAGGGGCGCCCTTCTCGACGCTCTTCGACAGATCGAGACGGAACTCAGCCAGCCGGCGAAGTCCACCACGGCCCACGATGCTTGAATCCCGGAAAGGCTAGCCCAATGCTCTCAGGAAACTCGTTCGTCATCCGTCCGCTGCCGACCCTGATCTTCGGTGACGACGCAAGCCTCCAGCTGGCGGGCCAAGTCAAGTCACTGGGTCTGTCCGCCGTACTCTTCGTGACCGACGCAGCTCTCCGGAAAACCGGCCTGGCGGACCCGGTCGTCGAGGCCCTTCGTTCCGCGGGGATTGAGGTCGATGTTTTCGACGGCGTCGAACCTAATCCGACGGACAGGAATGTCGAGGCGGGGGCTGAGAGGCTCCGAAAGCTCGGATCGGCGGGCGTGATCGCATTCGGAGGCGGTTCCTCGATGGACTGCGGCAAGGCCGTCGCCCTCCTGGCGCGGAACGCGGAGACCGTCCCCGCCCTTCAGGCCGGGCCACCGGCCAATCCTGGCGCTCCTGTCATCGCAGTCCCCACCACTTCAGGCACCGGGTCGGAAACCAACAGCGCCTGCGTCATCACCAACAGCCAGATGGGCCGGAAGACTTACGTGATGCATCCCAGCATCACACCCGCCTTCGCAGTTCTGGACCCCAAGCTGACTATCGGGCTTCCGGCCTATCCAACGGCGACATGCGCCTTCGATGTCCTGACGCATGCGATCGAGGCCCTGGTGTCCCTGAGATCCACCCCCTATTCGGACGCCGTCGCCCTTGAGGCCATACGGCGCGTTCATGCAAACGCACGCACCGTTGTTCGAGACGGATCGAACCTGGAAGCCCGGTCGCAGATGCTTCTCGCCTCAAGCATGGCGGCCATCGCGTTTAATGTGGCGGGTCTCGGATCGGCTCATGGAACAGGTCACGCGCTTTCAGCGAGGCTCTCGGCCGCCCACGGGCAGACGCTGGCGACCATGCTGCCACACGTCATGACCTACAATCTGCCCGTGGCGGAGGCGAAGTACGCCGCCGTCTCTGAGTGCCTAGATCCCGGGCGACCGGCATCCGGAAGCAATGCCGTCGACGCTGTGCTGAAGCTCCGTGACGAAATCGGCCTCGCAAGATCGATCCGGCAGCTCGGCGGGGCGGACGGCTTACTCCGGACGCTGGTCGAGGACGCTGTGGCGGATCCGGTGAACCGGTCAAACCCGCGACCCGTGGATGCTGAGGCTCTGGAGGCTCTCTACCGCGCGGCCTGGTGACGGCGGGCCGCACCGATCCCGCCTCACCCGCCGGTCTGACCCCGGTGACGCAGGAAGGCGTCGGCGAGGACGCAGGCGACCATCGCCTCGATGACAGGCACGGCGCGGATGCCGACGCAGGGGTCGTGCCGGCCCTTGGTGCGCAGGTCGATCTCCTCGCCGTCGGCGTTGATCGAGCGGCGCAGGGTCAGGATGGAGGAGGTCGGCTTGAAGGCGACCCGGGCCGTCACCGGCTGGCCGCTGGAAATCCCGCCGAGGATCCCGCCCGCATGGTTGGACAGGAAGACGGGGCCTTCCGGGCCCATGCGCATCTCGTCGGCGTTCTCCTCGCCCGACAGGGCCGCTGAGGCGAAGCCGTCGCCGATCTCCACCCCCTTCGCGGCGTTGATGGACATGAGGGCGGCGGCGAGTTCGGCGTCCAGCTTGCCGTAGAGGGGGGAGCCCCAGCCAGGCGGGACCCCGGCCGCCTCGACCTCGATGACGGCGCCGGTCGAGGAGCCGGCCTTGCGCACGGCCTCGAGGTGCTTCTCCCAGACCGGGACGATCCCGGCGTCGGGCGCCCAGAAGGGGTTCTCCGTCCTCTGGTCCCAGTCGAAGCGCGAACGGTCAATGGCGTGGGGTCCGATCTGGACCACCGCCGCGCGGATCGCGACGCCGGGGATCACCTTGCGGGCCACGGCGCCTGCGGCGACCCGGGCCGCGGTCTCCCGAGCCGAGGAGCGTCCTCCCCCCCGGTAGTCGCGCACTCCGTACTTGGCGTCATAGGCATAGTCGGCGTGACCCGGGCGGTAGGCGCGGGCGATCTCCGAATAGTCGCGGCTGCGCTGGTCGACGTTTTCGATCATCAGCGAGATCGGCGTCCCGGTCGTCACCTGCCCGCCGGTGCGCTCATCTCCGAACACGCCGGACAGGATAAGGACGGCGTCAGGCTCCTGACGCTGGGTGACGAACTTGCCCTGGCCAGGCCGCCGCTGGTCGAGGAAGACCTGGATGTCCTCCGCCGTCAGGGTCAGGCCGGGGGGGCAGCCATCCACCACGCAGCCGAGGGCGGGGCCATGGCTCTCGCCCCAGGTCGTCACGCGGAACAGGTGTCCGAAGGTGTTGTGCGACATGCGCCCGGCCTAGCTGCAGTGAGCGCTGAACAGGTCGAGTGTCCGCTGACGCGCCAAGGTCGCACTGGGCTCGTGGTAATCGCTCCGGCGGTCGGACTGGAAGCCGTGCCCGGCGTCATAGACATGGACGGCGACTTCGGGATGCAACTCGGCCACCTTGCGCACGCCTTCCATGGGAATCCCGTGGTCGTGCTCTCCGAAGTGCAGGATGGTCGGACAGTTGGGCTTACGATCGGCCATCCCGGGGATCATCGAGCCGTAGTAACCGGAGGCCGCCGCCAGATCCCTTGAACGGCAAGCCATGGCCCAGGTCACCGATCCGCCGTAGCAATAGCCCGTCATGAAGACCGGGCCCTTGGCCTTCAGGGCGTCGATACAGGTCTGGGCGTCCTTCAGCGAGACCTCGAAGTCGTGCAGCTGGCGCGCCACCTGGATGGCGCGCTGGATGTCCTGCTCAGAATAGCTGGCCTCGAAGCCCGGGATTTCGCGGTCGTAAAGGGCGGGCGAGAGCACCTCGTAGCCCAGATCGGCGAACAGGTCGCATTGCTCGCGGATGTGTTCGGTGACGCCGAAGATTTCCTGGATCAGGACCAGGCCGCCCCGCCGCTCGCCCAACG
>JBJTEN010000290.1:0-4949 GCA_046092925.1 Phenylobacterium sp.
CATCGGCCGGGACGAGGAAATTAGCCGTACCATCAAGGTCCTTTCCCGCAGGACCAAGAACAACCCGGTCCTGATCGGCGAGCCGGGAGTCGGCAAGTCGGCCATCGTCGAGGGCCTGGCCGTGATCATCGTCAATGGAGACGTTCCGGAGAGCCTGAAGGACAAGAAGCTGCTGGCCCTCGACGATGGCCGTCTTGCCGACACCCGGCTCGCCGATCAGGACCGGGTTGTTCTTGGTCCGGCGGGAAAGGACCTGGATGGTCCGGCGAATTTCCTCGTCCCGGCCGATGACGGGATCGACCTTGCCGTCCCGGGCCGCCTGGGTCAGGTCGCGGGCATAGCGGTTGAGGGCGTCATAGCCCTCCTCGGCCGAGGCGCTGTCGGCTGTCTTGCCCTTGCGAAGGGTCTTGGCCGCTTCCTCAAGGGCCGCTTCGGCGGCGCCGGAGTCGCGCAGGGCCTTGGCGGCCTCGCCGCCTTCCTTCGCAATGGCGATCAGGAGACGCTCGGTGGTCACGAAGGCGTCGCCCGCGGCCTTCGCGCCGGCCTCCGCCGCCGCAAAGACGCTGGCCGATTCCGGGGCCAGGTAGATCTGACCGGAGCCGCCCTCAACGCGGGGCCGGCGCGCCAGGAGCGCGTCGACGGCTTGGTCGACGGCGTCGGGTCGGCCTCCGGCGCTCTGGATCAGCGCGCGCGAGAGCCCATCCTTCTCCTCGAGCAGGATCTTGAGCAGGTGTTCGGGCGCGAATTGCTGGTGGCGCCGGGCCAGGGCGAGGCTCTGGGCCGACTGGACGGCCTGTTTGGCGCGGTCGGAATACTGGTCGATGTTCATGTGTCCCCTCGTGAGGCGGAAGTCCGGCGGTCGCCTTGATCAAGCGCAACCACCATGAGGGGGATGTAGTGTGGCGCTTTCGCAACACAAGGGCCGGCAACGGCGCCGGCGGAGGGGATCAGTTGAGATCGCGGCGGTCGGGCGGCGGCTGCGGCAGAGGCGCCACAGGGACGCCGTCCTCGATCAGGGCGCGGGCTTCCTGGGGCGTCGCCTCACCATAGATGCCCCTCTCCTCCGACCTGCCCTCATGAATGGCGCGGGCCTCCCGGGCGAAGGCGTCGCCGACATAGTCGAAGTTGTCCTCCACGTGCCTGCGCACGCGGCTGACCATCTCCATCATCATCTCGCGGCTGGGTCCGTCGGACTTGGCCTCCCGGCCCTTGGTCGTCACGACGGCCGGGGCCATGATCTGCTTGCGCACATCGGACGACCCACAGGCCGGGCAACTGATCAGCCCCCGGGCAGACTGGGCGTCGAAGTCGTTGGACCCGCCGAACCAGCCCTCGAAGTCATGGCCGGCGCCGCAGACCAGGGCGTACCGGATCATGAAAGCCGCTCCGGACCGGTGAAGGCGCGCGCGTTGGCGAGGGCGGGAATGGACCGCCGCGCCCGACCGGCGGCCGGCAGGTCAAGGTCCACCACCAGGACGCCGGGATCATCATGGTCCAGGACGCCCAGCACCTCGCCCCAGGGCCCGACCGCCAGGCTGCGCCCCCAGGTGCCGCGCCCGTCCTCATGGAAGCCGCCCTGGGCGGGGGCGAGGACGAAGCTGCCGGTCTCGATGGCGCGCGCGCGCAGCAGGATCTCCCAGTGCGCCTCGCCCGTGGGGCGGGTAAAGGCGGCGGGAACGGCCATGATCTCGGCGCCCGCTAGGGCCAGGGCGCGGTAGAGGGCGGGGAAACGCATGTCGTAGCAGATGGTCAGGCCCAGCCGGGCCTCTCCGGCCAGGGCGGTGACCGCCCGGTCCCCAGGGGCGTAGGCGGCGCTTTCCCGGGCGGTCTCGCCGGTCGGCAGGTCCACGTCGAACATATGCAGCTTGTCGTACCAGGCCGCGACCTCTCCGTCGGGGCCGACCAGCAGGCTGCGATTGGCCGCCTTGTCCGCGCCGGCGTCCACCAGGGCCGAGCCGATGAGGACGCAGACTCCCCGGTCCCGGGCCAGGTCGCGCAGGCTGCAGACTACGGGATCGGCCTCTACGGTGGTCAGGGCCGCCTTCAGGAGGTCGCGGTCCTTCTGCAGGATGTTGGTTCCCTCCGGCGTCAGGATCAGCGTCGCGCCGGCGTCCGCCGCCTGCCGCGCAAGGGGCAGGACGTGATCCAGGGCGGCGACCGGGGAGGCCGGCGTCCGGGTCTGGACCAGGGCGACGCGCACGGCCTCAGCCCGCCAGCAGGGCGTCGAGGCGGCCCTGCGCCTCCAGGTCATGCAGGTCGTCGCAGCCGCCGACGTGCCGGCCGCCGATGAAGATCTGCGGATAGGTGGCCGCGCCGCCGGACTTCTGCAGCATCTCGGCCCGTTTCCCTGCGTCGAAGGCGGCCTCGATCTCGGTGACCTCGGCGCCCTTGCGCTCCAGGAGGCCCAGGGCCCGCACGCAGTAGGGGCAGAAGGGCTTGGTGTAGATGGTCACGGCGGCCATGCGGCTCTCCCTCCGGTTCGCGCCAAGACTATATGGTGAGGCTTGCCGGGTCTTTAACCCTGGCGATGACGGCGGCGTCCACCCCTGCCGCGCCCGCCGCCTTCAGGGCCCGGGCGCAGGCTTCCAGCGTCGCGCCGGTGGTCATGACGTCGTCGATGAGCAGGATGCGCCGGCCCTCCACCTGCCGCCGCCGGCCCTCGGGCACGACGAAGGCGGCCGCCACGTTTCGCCGCCGACCCGTCCCTGAGCGCCCCGCCTGGGCGCCGGTGTCCCGCCGCCGGACGAGGGCGTCGGCCAGGTAGTCCCGCGACCAGAGCCGGGCCAGGGGCCGGGCGATCTCGGCGGCCTGGTTGTAACGGCGGCGGAAAAGGCGCGAGGCGTGAAGGGGCACGGGGGCGAGGGCGTCGGCGCCAGCCAGGAGGTCACGGGCCGAGCGCGAGATCCAGGCGGCGAACAGGCGGGAGAGCTCCGTCCGGTCGGCGTACTTCAGCTGCAGGATGAGGCCGCGCGAGGCCTCGTCATAGAGGCAGGCGGCGCGGGCGCGGTCGAAGGCCCGGGGCCTCGCCAGACAGGCGGCGCAAAGGGCGCCCGCGCCGAGACTGAATTCGAAGGGCGTTCCGCAGCCGTCGCAGACCGGGTCATCCAGGAAGGCGATGCGGCTCCAGCCCTCGACCGACAGGCCCGGCGTCAGGACCGGCGCGTCATCATCGAGGGCCCGGTGCGGGTAGATGAGGTCCAGCGCCGCCCGGCCGGCGCGTCTGAAGGGGCCGGCGGGTTCCCATGCCCGGCCGAAGCGTTCATTGTCGCGGCCCATGCCGCCCTCCGCCTCGCCCCCGCGAATCTTCGACCGCGAGCTCCTGCGCCGGCGGCTGGACAGGGCCGCCCGGAGCTTTGCCGGGGCCGACTTCCTGAAACGCCGCGCCGCAGGGGACATCGTGATGCGCCTGGAGGCCATCATGCGCGACTTCCCCCGCGCCGTCGACCTCGGCGCCCGAAACGGCGCCTTCGCCCAGGCCCTGGCGGAGAGCGACGCCGCGCCCCGGGTGGGCCTGCTGGTCGAGGCGGACCTGTCGGGGGCCATGCTGGCCGGTCGCGGCGGGCTGCGCGTCCAGGCCGACGAGGAGCGCCTGCCCTTCGCCCCGGCGAGCCTGGACCTCGTCGTCTCCAGCCTGTCACTGCACTGGGCCAACGACGTGATCGGCGCCCTGGTGCAGGCGCGGCTGGCCCTGAAGCCCGACGGCCTCTTCATCGGCGCCCTGTTCGGCGGGGCGACCCTGACCGAGCTGCGCCAGGCCCTGACCGCCGCCGAGCTGGAGCTGACCGGCGGGGCGGGGCCGCGGGTTTCGCCCTTCGCCGACCCCTCCGACGCGGCCGGCCTCCTCCAGCGCGCCGGCTTCGCCCTGCCGGTGGCCGACGTCGACCGGGTGACCGTGCGCTACGACCACCCCCTGCGGCTGATGGCCGACCTGCGCCGGATGGGCGAGACCTCCGTGCTGGCCGAGCGCCATCCCCGGCCCCTGACCCGCGCCGTCCTGGCCCGGGCCTGCGCGATCTCCGCCCGGGACTTCGCCGACCCCGACGGCCGCCTGCCGGCCACCTTCGAAATCCTGACCCTCACCGGCTGGTCGCCGTCCGAGACCCAGCAGAAGCCCCTGCGGCCAGGCTCGGCGAAGATGCGTCTGGCCGACGCCCTGGGAGCCGTGGAGCAGACCGTGCCGGGCACGAACCCTCAGGGCCGCTGAAGCGGCCCCGGCGTGCGGTCGGGGGCGAGGTCGACCCGGATGTCCCCGGGCGGGTCGGCGATCAGCCGGCGGGTGATCCGCTCGTAGCGGGCCAGGAAATCGTCCAGCTCGGCCTCGTCCATGGCCCGGCCGGGCCGGCCGGCGGCGATCGCGGCCGCGAGCTCCGCCTCCTGCTCCCCGCGCCAGCGGCGGACCGTGGGGAAGTCCGGCGCCCGCAGGAAGACGGTCAGGTCCGGGGCCGCGAAGAGGTCGGCGTAGGCGCCCGCCAGGGCCGTCTCCACCGCCCCGCGCCAGACGCCCTCCGGATCCCGCTCGCGCTCCAGGGCGTTGAGGGGGGTCGAGGTCGCCGCCTGCGGGTCCGGCCGCGCGCCGAGGCACCAGCCCTCCAGGATCACGACGTCGGCGGGGCCCAGGAAGAGCGGCTGCTCCGCCTCCGGGACCGGGGCGTCCCGGCCCTTGTCGAAACGCGGCAGGCGCACGGGGCCGGGGCGGGACAGGGCGGGAAGGACGGCGAGGCCGAGGGCCGGGTCATGGGTACCCGGCGGGCCGCGCACGGCGAAGAGGGGGTGGACCCGGCGGGCCAGCTCCGCCCTCGCCCCGGGCCCGAGATAGAGGTCGTCGAGGGACAGGACGGCGCAACGGCGCCCCTCCGCTTCCAGCGCCGAGGCGAGGCCCGCCGCCAGGGTGGACTTGCCCGACCCCTGCGCGCCGGAGATCCCGAGGGTCCACCCGGGACGGTCCGCCC
>JBJTEN010000291.1:0-13270 GCA_046092925.1 Phenylobacterium sp.
GCATCTTCGAGAACGTGGCCTACGGTCCGAGGATCCACGGGATCGCCACCTCCCGCTCGGAGCTGGAGGGCGTGGCCGAGCCGGCGGAGGGAGTCAGTCGGGGGGGCGAGACCTGGGCGTCTGTCATCTTGTCACCAGCGGCGTTCGAACCGGCGCCTCAGCAGGACGGCGGCGAGATTCATAATGAACATGAAGGCCAGCAGCACCATGATGGCGGCGGCGGTGCGTTCCTGGAACGCCCGCTCCGAGGCGTTCTCCCAGATGTAGATCTGCACCGGCAGAACCGTGCTGGCCGAGGTCAGGGCTTCGGGAACGCCGGGGACGAAGGACACCATCCCCACCATCAGGAGCGGCGCGGTCTCGCCCAGGGCGTGGGCCAGGGAGAGGATGGAGCCCGTCATCACCCCGGGCAGGGCCAGGGGCAGGACGTGATGGAAGACCGTCTGGGTCCGCGAGGCGCCCAGGGCGAGCGCCGCCTCCCGGATCGAGGGCGGCACCGCCTTCAGCGCCGACCGGGTGGCTATGATCACCGTCGGCAGGGACATCAGGGCCAGCACCAGCCCGCCGACCAGGGGCGAGGATCGCGGTACGTTCATCCAGTTGATGAACACGGCAAGGCCGAGCAGGCCGTAGACGATGGAGGGCACGGCCGCCAGGTTGTTGATGTTCACCTCGACCAGGTCGGTCCAGCGGTTCTTGGGGGCGAACTCCTCGAGATAGGTCGCCGCCAGCACGCCGATGGGAATGGCCAGGGCCGCCGTCAGGATCAGCATCAGCGCAGAGCCCACCACCGCCCCCAGCACTCCGGCCTGCTCCGGCTCGGTGGAGTCGGATCGCGTCAGGAAGGTGGTGTTGAACTCGGACTTCACCAGACCGTCGGCGTTCATCCTTTCGAGCCAGTCCAGCTGCTGGTCGGTCAGCGGCCGTTCGGACTCGGGGGTCGCGCGCTGAATCTGGCCCTTGAAATAGAGACCGGCGTCAGCCTTCAGGGGCGCCGAAATCGTCAGGGTCCGGCCGATCACGGCGGGGTCGGCTCTGACCTGATCCAGGACCTGGAAGCCGAGGTCGCCGGACAGCAGGTCCCTCATGGCGTCGCTTCGCGACCCGAATTCATCATCCGCAACCCCGATCCGCTTCAGAACCTGCTCGGCGATCATCAGGTCGTAGTTGGTGCCTGCCGGGTCGGCGGGATCAATCCGGGCGGGATCGACGAACACCGTCGTCGTCAGCCGATAGTCGATGAAGGTCGACCAACCCTGCTGGACGATCCGACCGAGAAGCAGGACGAGGAAACCCAGGGCGATGGCGATGGCGATCCGGCCATAGAGCTTGAATCGGCGCTCTGCGGCGTTTCGCGCCTTGAGCCTCCGCGCCACGGCGGCCTTCAGGTCGGCCCGGTCTTGGGAGGTCTCAGTCATACTGTTCCCGATATCGCTGGACGATCCGCAGGGCGATCACGTTGAGCATCAGGGTCACCACGAACAGGGTCAGGCCCAGGCCGAAGGCGGAAAGGGTCCTGGGGCTGTCGAACTCCTGGTCGCCGGTCAGAAGGGTGACGATCTGGACCGTGACGGTGGTGACGGTCTCCAGGGGGTTGAGGGTGGTGTTGGCCTGCAGGCCCGCCGCCATGGTGACGATCATCGTCTCGCCCACGGCCCGGGACACCGCCAGCAGCATGGCGGCCATGACTCCGGGCAGGGCTGCAGGGAGCACCACCTTCTTGACGGTCTCCGACCGGGTGGCGCCCATGGCCAGGCTTCCGTCCCGCAGGGACTGCGGGACGGCGTTGATGATGTCGTCCGAGAGGGAGGAGACGAAGGGGATCAGCATCACCCCCATCACCGCGCCGGCGACGAGGGCCATCTGGTTCTGCACCTCGCCCAGATAGAGGCCGAGGTCGTGGAACGGGCCGCCCAGGAGTTGCGCCCCGAGGGCGTTGAATCCGGACCGGAAGAGGGGGCCGACCGTCAGGGCGGCGAAGAACCCATAGACGACGGTGGGCACGCCGGCGAGGACCTCCAGAAGCGGCTTCACGATCCCGCGCGTGCGGGCCGAGGCGTACTCCGAAAGATAGATGGCGGCGAACAGGCCGACCGGTGCGGCCACCAGCATCGCGATGAGCATGATGAGGAAGGTGCCGACGAACAGAGGAATGGCGCCGAAGGATCCCTCCGCGACCACCTGGTCGGCGTACATGGCGCTTTGCGGATCCCACTCCAGACCGAACAGGAAGGCGTGGAGGGGAACCGCCTGGAAGAACCGCCAGCTCTCCCAGACGAGCGAGGCCACGATCCCCACCGTGGTGAAGACAGCGGTCACCGAACAGGCCAGCAGCAGGCCCTTGATCCACCGCTCCACCCCCTCCCGGGCGCGGAAGGCGATTCGAATCCGCGTCAGCCCCCAGACGGCTCCGGCGAGGGCGAGAACCGCAGCGGCGGCCAGGCTGAAGGCATGCAGGCGCGCCTCCAGGGTCTGGGCCTCCCGGGCCGCGCCCTCGAGGGCGGCCTGGACGTCCGCGGGATAGACCGTCTCGCTCCGCGGCACGCCGCGAGCCAGGGCGATGGCGTCGTCGCGGAAGACCTGCTGCTGGGCGAGTTCCATCGATCGGACGACTTCGGGAAGGCGCGCTTCGACAAGAGCCTCCTCGAGCCTGTCTCCGAGGAGGCCGGTGAGGAGGAGGACGAGGGCGGCGGGCGCGGCGGTCCAGACGGCTGCGTAGGCCCCGTGGTGGTTCGGGCGGGAGTTCAGCGGCCGGCCCGCGTCCTGGGCGAGACCGCCCGCGCGCCGGCGGCCGGCCCAGTAGACGGCGCTTGAAAACGCCACGAGGACACGGAGGGCGACAGGGATCAGCATGAATGAGTCAATTCCGGGTCCCCCGGGGCTCAGCCCCCGCCATGCGCGCGACCGCATCCGACCGCAGGCCAGGATGTCGCACGACTCTGCTCTCGCCGTAGGTCATTACTGCGACAGTTCCGTTACGTGGAGTCTTGCTGGAAGTAGGACCGTAAACACCGCGCCCTTCCCGGGGGCGCTCTCCACCGCCAGGACCCCCTGGTGGCGGTTGATGATGTGCTTGACGATGGACAGGCCAAGGCCGGCCCCCGGACGCTCGCCGCTCTTCTGTCCCTCCACGCGGTAGAACCGCTCCGCCAGCCGGGGGAGGTGCTCCCGCGCAAGGCCCGGGCCGTCATCCTGGACGCGGATCATGGCGTAGAGGCGACTTGGCGAGTCCGGCTCGGCCAGGGTCAGGCGGGCGGACTCCTCGAGGGCGGACGCCAGGGCCTCGTCCCGACCCAGGCCCGCCCGGACGGTCAGGCGAACCCGTCCCCCTGCAGAGGCGTACTTCATCGCATTGTCGGTCAGGTTCTGGATCACCTGGACCAGCTGGTCCCGGTCTCCCCCGATGACGGCGTCGCCGGGCGCCGGCAGGTCGGCCTCGATACAGACGCCGCGCCGCGCCGCCTGGGGACCCAGGGCGTCGACGACGTCGGCCGCCGCC
The DNA here is from genome assembly GCA_046092925.1 of Phenylobacterium sp. Taxonomy (GTDB): domain Bacteria; phylum Pseudomonadota; class Alphaproteobacteria; order Caulobacterales; family Caulobacteraceae; genus Phenylobacterium. The sequence goes on from JBJTEN010000291.1 coordinate 3,500, forward strand.
AGGGCGAGATCCGCCCGCCCCTGCGGCGCCACATGTTCATTCAGCTCGATCCGGCTCAGCGACAGAAGGTCGTCGATCAGGCGGCCCATGCGGTCCGCCTGGTTCTGCATGATCCCGAGGAAGCGCTCCTGAGCCTGGGGATCATTCCGGGCATGGCCCTTGAGGGTCTCGATGAAGCCGGAGAGGGAGGCGAGGGGGGTGCGCAGCTCGTGGCTGGCATTGGCGAGAAAATCCGCCCGCGTGCGCTCCGCCCGCCTCAGGTCGGTCTCGTCCCGGAACAGCAGCACGGCGCGGCGCAGGCCATCAGGCTCAGAGTCAAGCGGACGGGCGATGGCCTGGAAGATCCGCTCCTGGGCCGCGCCGGAGATGAAGGCGCAGCGGGCCTCGACGCCGCCGAAAAGGGCCTCGTCCACAGCGGAGAGCACTTCCGGGTCCCTAAGGACGGAGACCAGCAGGACAGACGGAGCGACAGGCCGGAAGAGGGTCCGGGCGGCGGCGTTGGATCGCTCGATCTTCAGGCCGCCGAGATCATCCGGCTCCCGGGCCGAGACCACCAGGATCGGGTCCGGCGTGGCGTCGAGAAGGGCTGTGAACCGGGCTTCCAGGGCGTCCGTCGCCGCACGGAGTCTCTGGTCGACCTCTTCGTCAGGGGGGCCCGCCCGGCGGCGTCCGGCCTGTCTGGCGACGAAGCCAGCCGCCACCGCGCCGGCCAGAAGCAGGGCGGCGATCTCGGTCGCGCCCCGTCCGGCCCAGGCCCATGCGCCAGACGCCGCCATGAGGCCCGCAGCCACCCAGAGGGCCAGGGCCGCTCCTGAGCTCGGGTCGTTGCGGAGGTCGGTTCGCGACAAGGGGAGTTCCTTCGGGGAGGACGGCCAGCAGGCTCTGGCGAATATGACGATTGCGCGACAGTTTGATGACAAGCCCGGGATATCCCCATGCGCACGCCCGGCCTCGCCTGGCGCCGATTGTCCACTCGGGCGGCAGGGCCTAGATTGCGCCGCCGCCTGAGCCGGCGTGACTTCTCCGGAGCGTCCATGTCCCTGAACCGATTCGCCGAAGCCGAAGCCGCATTCAAGGCCGGACGGCAGGATGAGGGAAAGCGCCTGACCGCCGAGCAGCTGGCCGGCGACCCGGATGCGCCCGCCGCAGTCTACCGGAACTTCGGGGCCATTCTGATCCGTGACCGCGACTACGCCCAGGCCGAGTCGGTCGGCCGCCAGGCGGTGGAGCGCCACCCGCGGGACCCGGAACTCTGGAACATCCTCGGAGTCGCCCTGCGGCGCCTCAAGCGCTACCCGGAGGCTGTGGACGCCCTCGAGAAGGCCGCGAAGCTCAACCCCCGCAGCGACGCCATCCAGCAGAACCTTGGCAATGTCTTCAATGACGCGCGGGACCCTCGCGCGATCAAGGTGTTCGCCCAACTCGTCCGGTCAGCGCCCTCGAACGCCGAGCATCAGCGGCAGCTGGGACGGGGATACTGGTTCGCCAAGGATTTCGACAAGGCCCTCCAGAGGCTCAATCTCGCCACCCGCCTGAAGCCCGACATGGTCGACGCCTGGCTCGACCTGTCGGCGGCGGCCTCGGACTCCCGCGGTCCTGTCGAGGGGCTGGAGGCGCTGGAGCGGGGCCTGAAGGCCTGTCCGGGAAATCCCCGGCTGCAGGAGGCCCGGCTGTCCATGCTTCGCCGCTCGGGCCGGATGCGCGAGGCCGAGCAGCAGATGCTGGAAATGCTCAAGGTCACGCCGGACGCGGCCTGGTTGCACTTCCAGCTGGCCGGCGCCCTGACCGACTACGACCGGCCCCGGGCCAACGAGCACTTCCGCCGGGCCATCGAGCTGGCGCCGGACAATGTCGACTACCGGATCACCTATGCCGAGAGCCTGGGCCGCGACCGCACCGGCGATGAGGGCGGCAATCTCGAGGCCGCCTATCGCACCATGGTCGAGGTGCTCGACAAGGCCGAGCTGACCCCCGGCAACCTCAAGGTCATCTACGAACTGCTGGTCCGGGTGGCGGACTACGACCGGCTCGAGGCCCTGGGCTCCTTCTCGAAGGTGGGCCGCACCTGGGCCGAGGCGGGCCGGCACACCGCCCTGATGGCGCACCTTGCCCGGGTGCGCACGGCGGAAGACCGGCTCGAACTGGTCGAGCAGCATCGCATCTGGGGCCGGCTCGCCGACGCCGCCGCCGCCCGCCGGCCCATCACCTATCCGGCGCCCCGCGCGCCGGGGGGAAAGATCCGGGTCGGCTACATGTCCTCGGACCTGAGAGGGCATCCGGTGGCCTACTTCGCCATCCCCCTCTTCGAGCACTATGACCGCAGCCGCTTCGAGGTCTTCTGCTACTCCTGGTACCAGGGCGAGGAGGACCCGACCCAGAAGCAGATCACCCAGTGGGTCGACGGCTTCCGCTGGCACAAGGACATTACCGACCGCGAGGCCGCTCAGCTGATCGCCGACGACAATCTCGACATGCTCTTCGAGCTGGGCGCCACGACCCACATGACCAAGTTGTCGGTCATGTCCTACCGGCCGGCCCCCCGACAGGCGAGCTGGGTGGGCTATCCCCACTCCGCCGGACCCGAGACCATCGACTACCTGGTCCTCGATCCCTGGATGAACCCGCCGGATCCGCGCCTGGTGATCGAAAAGCCCCTGCTGCTGGCCCACGCGTGGTACGCCATGGGCGAGCGGGCCTTCCGCGAGCAGCCGGCGGTGGATCCGGTCGCCCCGGTCGAGCGCAACGGCTACGTGACCTTCGGCACCGCCAACAATCCGTACAAGTACACCCGCGAGTCCGTCACGGCCTGGGCGCGGGCCGTGGCCGGGACCCCGGGCTCGAAATTCATGTTCGTCCGGCCGGAGGGGACGACGCCGACCTTCACCGCCAACATCCGTAAGGTGTTCGCCGACCAGGGCGTCTCCGCGGACCGGGTGGTCTTCGAGACCGTGCGCGGGCGCCACCTGCCCTTCTACAACCAGATGGACATCTCCCTGGACACCTTCCCCCAGACCGGCGGCACCACCACCTGCGAGTCGCTCTGGATGGGCGTGCCCGTCGTCGCCCGGGTCGGAGACGCGGTCTTCGAGCGGATGAGCTATTCCATCCTCAACAATGTCGAACTCGGCGACCTGGTCGGCAAGACCACCGACGAATACGTCGACATCGCCATCCGCCTGGCCGCCGATCCGGCCCGCATCGTCGACCTGCGCCGCACCCTCCGGGACCGCCTCGGCGCCAGCCCCCTGCGTGACGCCCGGGGCTTCGCCCGCGACTGGTACGCCATGGTCGAGCGCGCCATGGCCGACCCGGTGCGGAAGTCGGCTTAGGTCGCGCACAGTGAACCCGCACGTCGGCATCGCCTGGCAGATCGGCTCGACCTTCGGCTGGGGCGTCTACGGGACGCAGTTCGCCCTTGGCCTTGCGAGGCGCGGCCGACTGCCGACCCTGATGGAGTCGCCGGGGCCCCTGACCCTGGACGCTCTCGAGGCCGTCCGACTCGGGCCGGCCATGGACTTCCGGCCTCGCCTTGTCGAAATGATCCAGAAGCAGGGCGAGGGGCCGCTCGTCTGCCAGTTCCCGGTCGTCCACGCCCGCGGCAACAACGCCGAGCTCCAGTTCGGCCGGCTCTCCGCCCGCACCCGGGGAACCGCAAACCATGCGTGCATCTTCTTCGACCGGACCACCTTCTCGACTGCGGCCATCGAGCAACTGAACCGGTTCGACAGCGTGATCGCAGGGTCCGCCTGGAACGGCGCCTATCTCCGGGACATCGGCGTCCGGAACGTCGTCGACAACATCCAGGGGATCGACGCCGCCCGCTTCCATCCCGCGCCCCGGCGGGGCCTCCTGGGGGACCGCTTCACCATCTTTTCGGGGGGGACAATCGAGTATCGCAAGGGCCAGGACATCGTCGCCGCCGCCTTCCGCGCCTTCCGCCAGAGGCACGAGGACGCGGTGCTCGTGACCTCCTGGCACAACGCCTGGCCCCGGGCGGAGGGTGTCCGGGAGATCATGCGCTCAAGGGTCTTCGATGGCGCCGACCTGCTCGATGCCGAGGGCCGGATCGATGTCCGCCGCTGGCTCTCCCTCAACGGCGTGCCGGGAGAGAGCGTCATCGCCCTGCCGGAGATTCCCAACGCCCTGTTGCCGCCGGTCATCCGGGAATGCGACGTCGCCATCTTCCCGAACCGGTGCGAAGGCGGCACCAACCTCGTGGCCATGGAGACCCTGGCCCTGGGCGTGCCCTCCCTGCTCTCGGCCAATACCGGCCACATGGACCTGCTGGACCGGCAGATCGGCTTCGCCCTCGCCGACCAGTCCCCCGTCCCGGAGGCCGCAGCCAGCGCCGACCACGACGTGTGGGGAGAGAGCTCGGTGGACGAGATCGTCGAACGGCTCGAGGCGGTCTACCAGAGCCGCGAGGCCTTCCGTGAGGTCGCCCTGGCCCACGCCCGGTTGATGGAGGACCTGTCCTGGACCCGGCAGATCGACCGGCTCATGGACCACCTCGACATCCCGGCGCTTACGCCGCCCCGCTGAGCCGTCCCTCCGCCGCCAGCCGGGCGTAGTAGTCGGCATAGGCGTCGAAGAAGGCCTGCCCCGTCCATCCGGGGGGCAGGCAGGGCTCGTTGTTCACCCGCACCCGGGGTTCCGGGAAGTCGACCTGGTCGTTCAGGACGAGGTCGCAGGCCAGGCCCAGGCGCGGGCCCGCCTCGGCCGCCAGTCGCCGGGCGAAGTCTCCCTGGGTTCCCACCAGACCCGAAGGCCGGGCGTCCAGCCGCACCGGCGCCGGCGCCGCCAGCAGGCGTCCCGCCAGGCCGGCATAGGCGCCCGCCAGGTCCGGGACCGGCTGGTTGTCGCGGACATAGGCCGGGGTCAGCACCCGGCCGGGCTCGCCCCGGAACCAGGCCTGGAACAGGGACCAGCCCATCCGGCCTTCCTCCAGCACGCCGAAGGGATTGGCGATGACGAACCGGCCGAAGGACAGTCCGGTGTCCTCCGCGTATCCCGCCAGGGCCTGGCCGGTCAGGCCCTTCGAGAGGCCGTAGGGGCTCACCGCCGGCGAATCGGGGCCCTCGCCCCCCTCGCCGGGCTCGAACACCGTGGCGGTGGAGACCAAGGCCCTGCAGCCGCCCTGCGCCGCAGCGCGCACCGCCGCCTCCGCGCCCGCCAGGTTCCGCGCCACGCCGGCGGCGACGTCATAGTCCGGGGAACGGTAGCCGGGAATGTCCGCCCCGTGGTGAGCAAAGAGGTCGAACCGGCCCGTCCGGGCGAGATTACGGAACCGGTCGCTGTCGAGGGGCGCGTCGAACACCCGGGCCGCCGAGGCCGCCAGCCGCGCCACACGCTCGCCCCTCAGGCCCGGATAGTCGCCCTCGCCGCGGGTCAGGGTCGCTGCGACCTCATGGCCCGCCCCGGCCAGGGCCTCGGCGATCCAAAGGCCGGTGAAGGAGCTGGCGCCGGTCAGGAGGATCCTGGCCATGATCAGGCCGCGCTGAAGTCCGGATAGGCGGCGTCGCGTTCCGACATCACCCGGGGCTCGGCCGGCCACTGGATGCCGAAGGCCGGATCGTTCCAGCGCACGCCCTCGCCCTTGCCCGGCTCGAAGAACCGGTCGATGGCGTAGAGGACGTCGGTCTCCGGCTCCAGGGTCAGGAAACCGTGCGCCAGCCCTCGTCCGACGAGAAGCGCCCGGCCGTCATCGGCGCCCAGCTCCACGCCCGTCCACTGGCGGAAGGTGGGGCTGTCCGGCCTCAGGTCCACCGCCACGTCGAAGATCCGGCCCCGGGTCACGCGGACCAGCTTGCCCTCGGCGAAGGGCGCGGCCTGGACGTGCATGCCCCTCAGGGTGAAGGCGGCGGTGTTGCGCGACAGGCTGGTCTGGGCCGGCGAGAAAGGATGGCCGGCGGCCGCGAAGGCCCGCGGACAGAACACACGGGCGAAGGCGCCCCGCTCGTCCTCGACGGGCTCCATGTCCACCACCACGGCGCCGGCGATGGGGGTCGGCGTAAACCGCATCAGTCCCAGATCCGAGGCTCGGGCGAGGCGGTCACGAAGCGGCCGCCCCAGGCGCGGATGCGCGCCGCCTGGGCCATGATCTCCTCGCGCAGATTCCAGGGCAGGATGAGCAGGTCATCCGGCCGCACCACATCGATCTGGTCCGGCGCAAGGATCGGGATGTGGCTGCCGGGCAGGAAGCGGTCCTGCTTGTGCGGGTTGGCGTCGAAGCAGGCGACGATGTCGTCCGCCCCGACCCCGGCATAGTTCAGGAAGGTGTTGCCCTTGGCCGCCGCGCCATAGGCCGCCACCTTGCGGCCCGCAGCCTTCGCCTCGGCGAGATAGGCCAGGAAGGCCGCCCGCACCGCCTCGACCCGGGCGGTGAAGCCGCCATAGGTCTCCAGCCGGTCCAGCCCGGCCGCCGCCTCCCGGTCGCGCAGGGCCTTCAGGGCCCCGGTCTCGGCATGGCCGGCGTCCGCATGGCAGCAGAACAGCCGAAGCGAGCCGCCGTGGGTGGTCAACAGCTCCACGTCGAAGGGCCGCAGCCCCTTGGCCTTCAGCACCGTCTCCACCGCCAGCAGGGACAGGTAGGAGAAGTGCTCGTGGTAGATGGTGTCGAACTGCACCTGCTCGATCAGGTTCAACAGGTGCGGGAACTCGAAGGTCAGAACCCCCTGCGGCTTCAGCACGTGCCGGAAGCCGCCGACGAAGTCGCCGATATCGGGCACGTGGGCCAGGACGTTGTTGGCCGCCATCAGGTCGGCGGTCAGGCCCCGGGCGGCCAGGTCCTTGCCCGTCTCCTCATGGAAGAACACCACCTCGGTGGGCACGCCTCGCTCGCGGGCCGCCGCCGCCGTGTTGGCCGTGGGCTCGATCCCCAGCACCGGCACGCCCATGGCCGCGAAGTGCTGCAGGAGGTACCCGTCATTGCTGGCCACCTCGATGACCCGGGAGCCAGGGCCAAGGCCGAACCGCCCGGCCATGGCCTCGGCGTAGCGCCGCGCGTGGGCCACCCAGCTCTCCGAATAGGAGGAAAAATAGGCGTATCCGTCGTCGAAAATCTCCCCCGCCGGCACGGGATCGTCCGCCTGGACCAGGAAGCAGGATCCGCATACCCGGGTATGCAGGGGATAGGTCTTCTCGGTCCCCGCCGCCAGCTGCGCGGGCGTGAGATAGGCGTTGGCCAGGGGCTGGAGGCCCAGGTCCAGGAAGTCCTGGGTCAGGGGCGTGCGGCAGAATCGGCAAAGAGGCGCAGTCATGGCAGGGCCTCATACCGCGCGATCTGCTCGCGGCACAGGGCCAGGGCCGGCTCGCCCGCCGCCTGCCGGCGATACCATTCCATGGTCCAGTCGATGGCTTCGGGCGCGGCCAGCCGGCTCTCGAAGCCCAGCGCCTCGCGGGTCAGGGCCGTATCGACGCCGAGGGCTCGGGCCTCCAGCGAGGCGGGGTCGGGCTCGTGCCGCCAGGCTCGTCCGCCAAGGGCCGCCGTCGCCCGGCTGGCGAGCTCGCCCACCGTCACCTCGGCCCCGCCCGGCGCAGGTCCGAAGTTGAGGGCCCGGGGCGTGGCAGGATCCCTGGCCAGCCGCTCCAGGAAGACCAGGTAGCCCGCCGCGCAATCCAGCACATGCTGCCAGGGCCGGGTCGCCTCGGGATGGCGCAGGACGACCGCCTCGTCCGCGGCCGCGGCCCGCACGATATCGGCCACGATCCGGTCTCGGGAGAAGTCCCCGCCACCGATGACATTGCCGCCCCGGGCCGTCGCCACCGGCACGCCGGCCCGGTCGAAATAGCTGCGGGCCATGGAGGCCGTGACGATCTCCGTCGCCGCCTTGGAGGCCGAATAGGGATCCTTGCCCCCCAGGGCGTCGCCTTCCGCAAAGGCCCGGCCGGTCTCGGCGTTGGCGTAGACCTTGTCCGAGGTCACCACCAGCACGGCCGTCAGGGCCGTCCGGTCGCGCAGGGCCTGCAACAGGTGGGCCGTGCCCATGATGTTGGCGGAGAAGGTGGCGACGGGGTCGGCGATGGCGGCGCGGACCAGGGGTTGGGCGGCCATGTGCAGGACGAGGTCGAACTCGGCCGCCATCAGGGTCTGAGCCACTTCGGTGGCGTCGCGCAGGTCGGCGATGCGCGAGTCGATCAGGTCGCCTATCCCGGCCAGGTCGAACCGGGCCGGGACCTGGTCCGGCGCCAGGGCCAGGCCCGTCACCCGCGCGCCCATGAGGGCCAGCCAGATGGCCGTCCAGCCGCCCTTGAAGCCGGTATGCCCGGTCAGCAGGACCCGCTTGCCGGCCCAGAAGGCGGGATCGGGGCGGGTCAGGACCACAGCTTCCAGGGCGCCTGGCCCGACGCCCAAAGGGCCTCGAGGTTGTTCTTGTCGCGCAGGGTGTCCATGCCGGTCCAGAATCCGGAATGGGGAAAGGCCATCAGCTCTCCGTCGGCGGCCAGCCCCTGGAGGGGCGCCGACTCCCAGGGGATGGGATCGCCGGAAATCCGGCTCACCACCTCGGGCTGGAGCACGAAGAAGCCGCCATTGATCAGGCCCTCGTCGCCCGGAGGCTTCTCCACGAACCGCCGCACGGACCCGTCGTCGATATCGAGCGCCCCATACCGCCCGGGGGGCGAGACCGCCGTCACCGTCGCCTGTCGGCCGTGCGACCTGTGGAAGGCCGCCAGGGCGCCGATGTCCACATCCGCCACGCCATCGCCATAGGTGAAGAAGAAGGGCTGTCCCGGCTCCAGGTAGCCCGCCACGCGCTTCAGCCGACCGCCGGTCATGGTCTCGGCCCCGGTATCCACCAGGGTCACCCGCCAGGGCTCATGGTGGGTCGCGTGGTACTCCACCGCGCCCTTGGCCAGGTCTACCGTCAGGTCGGCGTTATGCAGGACGTAGTTGGCGAAATACTCCTTGATCATGTAGCCCCGGTAGCCGAGGCAGATGATGAAATCCCGGACCCCGAAGTGGGAGTACAGCTTCATGATGTGCCAGAGGATCGGCCGGCCGCCGATCTCGATCATGGGCTTGGGCCGCAGGTGGCTTTCCTCGGAGATCCGGGTGCCCAGGCCTCCGGCCAGGATCACCGCCTTCATCCCCGCCGCGGGACTGTCGGATTGGGTCAAGACGCTGTGCATCCCTCTGGCGCGCCGCCTGCGCGCGCCCTCTCTTAGCCCGAACCTGCGCGCCTATGAAGCCTGATCGGCCTGTCGACCTCATCATCATCGGCGCCCAGAAGGCCGGCACCACCGCCCTGTTCGACTATCTGGGCGATGACCCCGCCTTCGTCCGGTCTGACGTCAAGGAGGTCCACTTCTTCGATGTCGAGGACCCGGCCGCCCCCACGCCCGACCTGTCGGCCTACGCCGCACATTTCCCCGACCGGCCGGGCGTGCGCGTCGAGGCCACGCCCATCTACATCTACTGGCCCGGCGCCCTGGAGCGGATCGCCGCCGCCTGCCCGGGGGTGCGCCTCGTCCTCCTCTTGCGCGATCCCGTGGAAAGGGCCTGGTCGCACTGGCGCATGGAGACCGCCCGGGGCGCGGAGACCCAGCCGTTTTCCTGGTGCATCCGCCGGGGCCGCCAGCGTCTCTTCGAGGCCGAGCCCTTCGGCCACCACCGCGAGTTCTCCTATGTCGAGCGCGGCTTCTACGGCGAGCAGGTCGAGCGCCTCTTCTCGCTCTTCGACCCCGCAGACGTCCTCATCGCCCGGGCCGAGGACCTCGACGCCGACCCGGCCGCCGTCCTCGCCCGCCTCGCCGCCTTCGCCGGGACCCCGC
>JBJTEN010000292.1:0-5432 GCA_046092925.1 Phenylobacterium sp.
CCTGGTGGGTTGGTGCCTGGGGGCCCTGGAGGGTTACATCGCCCAGCACGACCGCGTGATGCCGGACGTCGAGCGGATCGAGGCCGCCTATCGCCGGCCGGGATCGTCCCTCGCCGAGGACCTGAAGGTCTATGCGGACCAGCAGGTCCAGGGCCGGGCGCATCTCCAGTCCTTCACCGCCGCCCTGCAGGCGGCCGAACGCGCCAGCCTGTCGGCCCTTCGACCAAGGGGGGAGGCCGCGATCGCCCGCGGCCGGGCGGTCTGGGCGCCTGCGGCCAACCTGCCGACCCGGACGGTCGCCCAGCAATGGATGGGCTGGACCCTGCCGCAGGTCTGCGTCACCACCGCTGAACGCCTCACCCGCAACGCCGCCCTCCTGGGGGCGGCCTTTGATCCTGGGGCCAGCCTCCCCGAGACGCCCCCGGACGTCCCGCCAGAGACGCCTGCAGAAAGTTCCCTCGACATCGAGGTCACACCCCTGTCCGAAGAGGCCGCAGATCCGGTCCCTGAAGCGCCCTTCGAGCCGCCTTCAATCGATGGTCCGCCGGCCCTGCGCGAGGCGCCCGGCGCCGGATAGCGGCCGGGGGGCGGCGGGTGTAGGCTGGCCTCGACGCCTCCGGAGCCCCGCCATGACCGCGCCGCACCTGATCTACTTCGCCGACCCCATGTGCTCCTGGTGCTATGGGTTCTCGCCGGTGATGGAGGACATCCGCCGCGCCTTCGGCCGGGCCCTGCCCGTGCGCCTGATCATGGGCGGCCTGCGCCCCGGTACCGAAACCCCCATGACCCAGGAGGCCAAGGACAGCCTGCGCGGCCACTGGACCCACATCACCGAGGCTACCGGACTGCCCTTCGGCGGCGCGGTGCTGGACGATCCCGGCTTCCTCTATGACACCGACCCTGCGGCCCGCGCGGTGGTGCGGGTGCGGCGCGACAATCCGGAGGGCGCCATCGCCTACCTCGGCCGGCTGCAGAAGGCCTTCTACGCCGAGGACCGCAACATCACCCGCCCGGAGGTGCTGGCCGAGTTGGCCGCCGACTACGGCGTGACGCCGGACGCCTTCCTGGCCGACTTCGAGACCGAAGACCTAAAACACGAGACCTGGGCCGACTACGGCGTCTCGCAGCGCGCGGGCGTGACGGGCTTCCCCACCCTGGTGGCGGGTCCGGGGCCTGAGGGGACCTACGGCGTCGTGACCCGCGGCTACAATCCGGGCGACCAGGTCATCGCCATCCTCAAGGCCTGGCTGGAAGGCCCTCCGGCGAACGCCTGAGCCGTCGCCCCCTCACCCCGCTTCGCGGGGAGCTCCCCCGCAGGGGCGCAGTTCAGCCCCGGTAATTCCTCCACCTCTTGAGGGGGAGGTGGACCGCGAAGCGGGCCGGAGGGGGTCTGCGGAGGCGAGGATCGCCGCCCTCACCCGCCGATGATGACCTTTTCCTCGCCCCACCAGAGGGGGCTCTTGGGCAGGTCGATGAACTTCCTTTCGTCCTCGAGCAACATCCGGCCGGCCTCGCGGGCGGCGGGGTCCTGGCCGACGGCGGCGAGGTCCTCGAGGCTGTCGTACCAGAGCTGGGCCACGCCATCGAACTGGGGCGGGGCGTTGCGGCTGGCGCGGATGCCCTCGCTGATCGCCTCATCGAAGGAATGCAGCTGGACGTAGCGGCGGATGTGCAGGACGTCCTTCACGCTCGCCACCAGGGGGCCATGGGTGTTCAGCCAGTAGTCCTGGAACTGCTCGCGGGTCAGGTGCGGCAGGCGGACGAGGGCGAAGGTCAGCTTGATCATGGGCGGGCTCCGGGTTGTCCCGCCATTTCAGACGGCGGCGAGGCGATTGGCGAGTCCTTCCCGCGCCCCGGCCCCTCCCCCTCGCCGCCGGGATGGCCTAAATCTGGGACATGCGCACAGAGACCCCCGCCCCGATCCGCCTGGCTGACTATACGCCGCCCGCCTTCCTCGTGGACGAGGTCCACCTGGACTTCGACCTGAAGCCCGAGGCGACCCGGGTGAAGGCCCGGCTGTCCCTGCGCAGGAATGGCGCAGCGGGCGCGCCGCTGAAGCTGGACGGCGAGCGGCTGAAGACCCTGTCCGTCGCGATCGACGGCCGGGCCCTGGCCGCCGGCGACTACACGGCGGATGACCGCAGCCTGACCCTCCCGGGCGTCCCTGACGCCTTTGTCCTGGAGACCGAGGTCGAGATCAACCCGGCCGCCAACAAGGCGCTGGAGGGGCTCTACATGTCGGGGGGCCGGTTCTGCACCCAGTGCGAGGCCGAGGGCTTCCGCACTATCACCTGGTATCCCGACCGGCCGGACGTCCTGGCCCGCTTCACCGTACGCATGACCGCAGATGACGCCTGGCCGCGCCTGTTGTCCAACGGCAACCTAGTCGAGACCGGCAGGGGGCCGGACGGCCGGCGCTATGCGATCTGGAACGATCCCTTCCCCAAGCCCTGCTACCTCTTCGCCCTGGTGGCGGGCGAACTGGACGAACTCGCCGACAGCTTCGTCACCGCCAGCGGACGGAAGGTGGACCTGAAGATCTATGTCGACCCGGGCATGGCGCCCCGGGCCGCCTACGCCATGGACGCCCTCAAGCGGTCCATGCGCTGGGACGAAGAGGCCTTTGGCCGCGAGTACGACCTGGGCCTCTTCATGATCGTCGCCGTGCGTGACTTCAACTTCGGGGCCATGGAGAACAAGGGCCTCAACATCTTCAACTCGTCCCTGCTCCTGGCCGCCCCCGAGACCGCCACCGACCTCGACTATGAGCGCATCGAGAGCGTCGTGGCGCACGAGTACTTCCACAACTGGACGGGCAACCGCATCACCTGCCGCGACTGGTTCCAGCTGTGCCTGAAGGAGGGGCTGACCGTCTTCCGCGACCAGAGCTTCTCGGCCGACATGCGCGGCGAGGCGGTCCAGAGGATCAAGGACGTCAAGGCCCTCCGGGCCCGTCAGTTCGCCGAGGACCAGGGCCCCCTCGCCCACCCGGTGCGGCCCTCCAGCTACCTGAAGATCGACAACTTCTACACGGCGACCATCTACGAGAAGGGCGCCGAGGTCATCCGGATGCTGAAGGCCCTGATCGGGGCCGAGGCCTTCCGAAAGGGCATGGACCTCTACTTCGAGCGCTGGGACGGCTGTGCGACCACGGTGGAGGCCTTCATCGCCTGCTTCGCCGAGGTCTCGGGCCGGGACCTGTCGGCCTTCTTCGCCTGGTACGAGCAGGCCGGGACCCCGCGCCTGCGCCTGTCCTCGCGCTGGACCCCGGAGACCGGCGAGGTGGAGATCACCCTGCAGCAGCGGACGCCGGCCACGCCGGGCCAGGCCGACAAGCGCGCCCTGCCCGTCCCAGTCCGCCTGGGCCTGCTGGACTCCGAGGGCCGGACCCTCGCCTTCGAGCGCGACGGCGAGGCCCAGGATGAGACCCTGGTGGTTCTGGAGGGCGAGGAGACCCGCCTCACCCTGTCCGGGGTGACCTCGCGTCCTGTGATCTCGGCGCTGCGAGGCTTCTCGGCGCCGGTGGAGATGAGCGTCGAGGCGCGGCCCGGCGACCGTTATGTCCAGCTGGCCGGCGATCCCGACCTGTTCAACCGCTGGGAGGCGGGCCAGGAGGTGGCGCGGGACCTGATCCTGGCGCGGGCGGCCGGCGCCCCCGACGAGGTGGGCGAGGAGCGCTTCGCCGAGGCCATGGGCCGGGCGCTGAACGACCAGGCCTCGGAGCCCGCCTTCAAGGCCCTGCTCCTGGCCCTGCCGACGGAATCCGACCTCGCCGTGGCCCGGCCCCCCGCCGACCCGGCGGCCATCCACGAGGCCCGCCAGGCCCTCAAGCTTCGTCTGGCCGTCCACCTCGAGGAGACGCTGAAGCGCCTGCATCTGGGCCTGCAGGACGGGGGCGAGTTCTCGCCGGACGCCGCCAGCGCGGGGCGCCGGGCCCTGCGCAACGCCGCGCTCGAGGCCCTCGCCGCCCGGCCGGACGCAGACGTCACGGTCCTGGCGGAGGGGCACTATCGCGCCGCCACCAACATGACGGACTCGATCGGCGGGCTGAACGCCCTGATGGCGCTCGGCGGCGGCGCCTTTGCGGCGGCCGTCGAGGACTTCCGCGACCGCTGGAGGGACGAGCCGCTCGTCATGGACAAGTGGTTCGCCCTGCAGGCGCGGGACCCTTCCCCCGACGCCCTGTCGCGGGTGATCGCCCTGACCGCGCATCCGGACTTCGACGCCCAGGTGCCCAACCGCCTCCGGGCCCTGGTGGCGACCTTCGCGACGGCTAACCCGGCCCGGTTCCACGCGGCCGACGGGTCCGGCTACCGCTTCCTCGCCGACCAGATCCTGGCGGTGGACCGGTTCAACCCCATGACGGCGGCGCGCCTGGTGGAGCCGCTGGGCGCCTGGCGGCGCTATCGCGCAGACCTCGGCGCGCTGATGAAGGCCGAACTGGAGCGGATCGCTTCGACGCCGGGACTCTCGCGCAATGTCGTCGAGCTGGTCGGTCGGGCGCTGGAGGGCTGAATTCCACAGGTCCGACGGCTCATGTTGGGAAACTGTTCACCTTCTTCGTGCTGATGGAGTGAGTCGGGGCGGCGAGGTCGCCGCCTGCCCGAGGAGCCCGCCTGTGTCGGCAGTCAGCGATTTCGGAAGGACGGAGCGTCCGCACCTTCTCGCCGGAGCGGCGGTCGGGCCCCTGGTCGTGGGGGCGCTCACCTCCGCGGGCCTGGCGACCGGGCTTGTCCTGACCTTCCGCGAGGCCGCGCCCGCCTGGTCGGGTCTGCTGCTGATGGCGGCCCCGCTGGGCGCCCTGACAGGCGCCGGCGGCCTCTGGCTGGGCCGCAGGGGCCGGAGGAGACGCACCGCCGGGGAGGAGCCACAGGGGGAAGCCCCGCCGGAGTCCCTGATCGAAGCCCTCCAGGTCATGGCCTCGGCCTTCGCCTGCTGGGACGCGCAGGGCAGGCTGGTAGCCGCCAATCCGGCCTTTGCGCGGGTGTTCGGATTCGAGGCGGAGGCCCTCCAGCCGGCGTCTCCGCACGCCGAGTTCGCGCGGCTCACCCGTCAGGCGATCCGTCAGACGCTGAAGCCCGAGAACGCCGCCCAGGGCGTGCGGGAGATCGAGTTCCGCGACGGGCGATGGGCGCAGACACACGAGCGCCGCACCCCATCGGGCGGCCTTGTCATGACTGCGGTGGACATCACTGCCCTGAAGCTTCGCGAGGCGGAGCGCAGCCGTGACGAGGAGACCCTCCGCGACGCCATCAGCCGGCTTGAAGGCAGCCAGACCCAGCTGTCGGAACTGGCCCGCAAGTACGAGACTGAGAAGCTTCGCGCAGTTGAGGCCAACCGGGCCAAGAGCGAGTTCCTCGCCAATATGAGCCACGAACTCCGCACGCCCCTGAACGCGATCATCGGCTTTTCCGAGATCATGACCCAGGAAC
>JBJTEN010000293.1:0-14625 GCA_046092925.1 Phenylobacterium sp.
GGCTGATGGTCCCGTCTGGAAGACCGGTGTGGCCGAAGCGCCGGGCGATCTCGCCAGAGAGCATGGCGCCGACGGTGCGGTTGATGTTGCGGACGTCGTAGCTGGCGCGCAGGGGGCCACGACCTTCCAGCGCCGCGGCGGCGTCGCGGATGAGCTGCTGGTCCAGGGCCCCTTCGAGTCCATGCTCCTGCCTGTCCTGATGGTTCAGGACGGCCCGGTCTCGCGCTGCCCCGGCGTGAAGGATGCGCGACAGGTCGACGCCCGCCGCCTTCCAGTGGTCGACAGCCGGCTGCATGTCGAGCCTGTCGACCCGGCCCACCATCTCCGAAACGGACCGGAAGCCGAGTTCGGCCATGATCTCGCGGAGTTCCTCGGCGACGAAGAAGAAGTAGTTGATGACGTGCTCAGGCTGACCGGTGAACCGGGCGCGCAGAACAGGATCCTGGGTGGCGACCCCCACCGGACAGGTGTTGAGGTGGCACTTGCGCATCATGATGCATCCGGAGGCGACCAGCGGCGCCGTGGCGAAGCCGAACACGTCGGCGCCCAGGAGGGCGGCGACGGCCCCATCTCGACCGGTGCGAAGACCGCCGTCCGCCTGGACGGCGATCCGGGAGCGCAGGCCGTTCAGGAGCAGGGTTTGCTGGGTCTCGGCCAGGCCAATCTCCCAGGGGGATCCGGCGTGTGTCAGAGAGGTCAGAGGCGAGGCCCCAGTGCCGCCCTCATAGCCCGAGATGGTCACGTGATCCGCCCGGGCCTTGGCGACCCCTGCAGCCACCGTTCCGACGCCGACCTCGGACACCAGCTTCACGGAGATGCGGGCGGCGGGATTGACGTTCTTCAAGTCGTGGATCAGCTGCGCCAGATCCTCGATCGAATAGATGTCATGGTGCGGCGGAGGACTGATCAGCCCCACCCCGGGCGTCGAGTGCCGCACCCGGGCGATGTTGGAGTCGACCTTGTGGCCGGGCAGCTGGCCGCCCTCCCCGGGCTTGGCGCCCTGGGCCATCTTGATCTGGATGTCGTCGGCGTTGACGAGGTACTCGGCGGTCACCCCGAAGCGGCCGGACGCGACCTGCTTGATCGCCGAGCGGAGGGAGTCTCCATTTGGAAGAGGCTTGTAGCGGTCCGCCTCCTCGCCGCCCTCACCGGTGTTCGACTTGCCGCCGATCCGGTTCATGGCGATGGCCAGATTGGTGTGAGCCTCGCGGCTGATGGAGCCAAAGCTCATGGCGCCGGTGGCGAAACGCTTCACGATCTCTGAAGCCGGTTCCACCTCTTCGAGGCTGAGCGGGGTCTCAGCGGCCCGAAACCGCATCAGGCCGCGCAGGGTGAGGTGGCGCTCCGACTGATCATTGATGGACCGGGCGAAGGCCCGGTACTCGTCAGGAAGATTACCGCGGACCGCGTGCTGGAGATGAGAGACCGACTCCGGGGTCCAGGCGTGCGTCTCTCCCCTCAGGCGAAAGGCGTAGGTGCCGCCGACATCAAGCATGTCGGCGTAGATGGGGGAGTCTCCATAGGCGTCCCTGTGCCGCCGGACGGTTTCCTCGGCGACCTGGACGAGGCCGGCCCCCTCGATGGTTGTCGCCGTGCCGGTGAAGTAGGCCTCGATGAACTCGCTCGACAGGCCCACGGCGTCGAAGATCTGGGCGCCGCAATAGGACTGGTAGGTCGAGATGCCCATCTTGGACATGACCTTGAGGATGCCCTTGCCCACGGCCTTGATGTAGTTCTTGCGAACCTCGTAGGCGGACTCCGACAGGCTGTTGCGGACCCGGATGTCCTCAAGGGTCTCGAAGGCGAGGTAAGGGTTCACCGCCTCCGCGCCATAGCCGGCGAGGACGCAGAAGTGGTGCACCTCGCGCGCCTCGCCCGTCTCGATGACCAGGCCGGTCTGCATGCGCAGCCCTTGCCGGATCAGGTGATGATGCACCGCCGCCGTCGCCAGGGCTGCGGGGATAGGAATCCGGTCCGCCGACGCCGCCCGGTCTGACAGGATCAGGATGTTGCTGTCGGCCAGGACCTGGTCTGTCGCCTCGCGGCACAGGCGCTGGATGGCGCCCTCCAGGCCGGCGGCTCCCTCCGAAGCGGGCCAGGTGGCGTCGAGGGTCGCAGTGCGGAAGGCGCCGTCCAGCAACTGGTGGATGGACCGAATCTTGGCCAGGTCCTCGTTGGTGAGGATGGGCTGGGCCACCTCCAGGCGCTTGTGAGCGCCCGCCTGCCGGCCGAGCAGGTTCGGACGCGGACCGATCATCGACACCAGGCTCATGACCAGTTCCTCGCGGATCGGGTCGATCGGCGGGTTCGTCACCTGAGCGAAGTTCTGCTTGAAGTAGTCGTAGAGCAGCTTGGAGCGCTTCGACAGGACGGCGATCGGGTGGTCGGACCCCATGGAGCCGACCGGGTCATCGCCGCTGCGGGCCATGGGCTCCAGGAAGTGGGACAGGTCCTCCTGGGTGTAGCCGAAGGCCTGCTGGCGATCGAGCAGACTGACCGGATCGGCCGGAGGAGGAGGCTCCACCGGCGTGACCTCGGCGAGATCCTCCAGCTTGAACTGGGTGCGGGAGAGCCACTCCTCGTAAGGCTCGGCCTCGGCGAGGGTGCGCTTGATCTCCTCGTCCTCGATGATGCGGCCCTGCTCAAGGTCGATCAGCAGCATCCTGCCCGGCTGAAGTCGCCACTTTCGGACGATCCGCTCGTCCGGGACCGGCAGGACGCCGACCTCGGACGCCATGATGACGTTGTCCTGGTCCGTAATGATGAAGCGCGCCGGGCGCAGGCCGTTGCGGTCCAGGGTGGCGCCGATCTGCCGGCCATCGGTGAAGGCGACCGCCGCGGGCCCGTCCCAAGGCTCCATGAGCGCGGCGTGATACTCGTAGAAGGCCCGGCGCTTGGGATCCATCAAAGGGTTGCCCGCCCAGGCCTCCGGGATCAGCATCATCACAGCCTGAGCCAGCGGGATTCCACCGGCGAGAAGCAGCTCAAGGGCGTTGTCGAGGCAGGCCGTGTCCGACTGTCCGTGCGGGATCAGCGGCCACATCTTGTTCAGGTCCGGGCCGAGGAGGTCGCTCTCCAGGGTGCGCCGGCGGGCGTTCATCCAGTTCACATTGCCCCTGACCGTGTTGATCTCGCCATTGTGGGCGATGAACCGGTAGGGGTGGGCCAGCTTCCAGGACGGGAAGGTGTTGGTGGAGAACCGCTGGTGCACCAGGGCCAGGGCCGAGACCGTGCGCGGATCGCGCAGGTCGCGGTAGAAGCTTCCGACCTGGCTGGCGAGCAGGAGTCCCTTGTAGACCACCGTCCGGGTGGAGAAGGACGGCAGGTAAAGCTGGGTCAGGTTGGGCAGGTTCTTCTGCACCGCCAGCTCGGCGAGCGGGTTCTGCAGCTGCTTGCGGATGGCCAGCAGCTTGCGCTCGAAGGCGTCCTGGTCCCGGACATTCGGGCCCATGCCGACGATGGCCTGGCGGATGACCGGCATCTGGGCCAGGACGGCCTCGCCCAGGCCCGTCGTGTCGACCGGCACATCGCGCCATCCCAGAAGAGGCTGGCCCTCGACACGCAGAAAGTGCTCGAACTGCTGGATCGCGACCTCGCGGGTCACCTCATCCCGGGGGAGGAAGCACATGGCGACGGCGTAGCGACCCGACTCGGGCAGGTTGACGCCAGCGTCCTCGGCCCAGTCGCGCAGCAGGGCGTCTGGGATCTGGATCAGGATTCCGGCGCCGTCGCCCACCAAGGGGTCTGCGCCCACGGCGCCCCGATGGTCGAGATTGATGAGAATCTCCAGACCGCTGGTCACAACCTCATGCGATTTGCGCCCTTTGATGTTGGCGACAAACCCCACGCCGCACGAGTCATGCTCGTTCCGCGGATCGTATAGACCTTGCATTTCCGGAGCGCTCATGGCGAACCCCACTTCAATGGCTTCAAGGCGCACGTAACCGCGGCCGCAAGGGCCGTTTTCACGCGCATAACCGTGTCGCATTACCGGCTGTCGAAGGGCTTGTCGACGCCTGCTCGGTTTCCTCAGCGAAAGTTTTTACGGCGCCGCAGCATCAAGCAGCTGAGCGTCCGCCCGGGTCACCTCGCGGCAACCCGTCAGGATCATCGCGGTATTCAGTTCCGAGCGCATGACGCCCAGCATCCGCGCGACCAACGCCTCGCCCCCTGCGCCTAGGGCCCACGCCCACGGACGGCCGACGAGACAGGCCCTTGCGCCGAGTGCGAGGGCCTTGAGCACGTCCAGGCCGGAACGGATCCCGCCGTCCACGAGGATCTCCAGGTCTTCTCCGACGGCGTCAGCGATCCTCGGCAAGGCCGTGATGGAGGACGAGACGCCGTCAAGCTGGCGCCCCCCGTGGTTTGAGACCACCAGTCCCTGCGCCCCGGCGCGGACGGCGTCCCGCGCATCGTCGGGATCCAGCACGCCCTTGATCACGATAGGCCCGTCCCAGATCTCCCGGACAAAGTCGAGGTCCTTCCAGGTCACGGAGCGGTCAAAGTTCCGGGCGATCCAGCCCAGGAAGTCGTTCACCCGCTTTCCTCCCCCCACAGCCGCCTGGACATTGCCCAGGGTGTGTGGACGACCCCGGACGAAGAGGTCCCAGGACCAGGCCGGATGGGTTGCGCCCTGCCAGAAGGCATTCAGGGCGGCGGGTATTCCGCTCAGCCCGGTGAAGCCGGAGCGGACGTCACGGTACCGCGCCCCGGGAACCGGCAGGTCGACCGTGAAGACAAGCACCGGACAGCCTGCGTCGCGGGCCCGGGCGATGAGTTCGCGCATGTAACCCCGGTCCTTGAGCATGTAGAGCTGGAACCAGGGGGGCGTTCCGGCGGCGGCGACCTCCTCGATGGAGCAGACCCCCACCGTAGAGAGACAGAAGGGTACGCCGGCGCCCGCTGCGGCCCGGGCCGCCTGGACCTCCCCGCG
Organism: Phenylobacterium sp.; assembly: GCA_046092925.1. Classification (GTDB taxonomy): domain Bacteria; phylum Pseudomonadota; class Alphaproteobacteria; order Caulobacterales; family Caulobacteraceae; genus Phenylobacterium. Next base: position 4,934 of record JBJTEN010000293.1, read on the forward strand.
CGCCGCATACATGCCGGCCATGCCCACGGGCGCGAGGGCGACAGGCATGGCGAGGGGCTGTCCGAAGAGGGTGGTGGAGAGGTCTACCTGCGACATGTCCCGCATCACCCGCTGGCGCAGAGCTATGGCCTCCAGGTCACGGACATTCCGCCTCAGGGTCTCCTCGGCGTAGGCGCCGCCATCGATATAGTCGAAGAACATGGGCGGCAGGCGACGCCGGGCGAGTTCGCGGTAGTCGGACATGGCGGCGGGCTTCATGTCGGGCCTCCCTTCTGCTCTTGGGCTCCCGAGGCGGATCAGGCCGCCGCGGGACGGGGCGGGGCGTTCATGACGATCCAGACCTGGTGCGCTCTCGCCAGAAGTTCGCCCCCGGCGGAGAACAGCGCAACCCCGGAGGTCTCCTTGCGTCCCGAACGCTCAAGCGGCCAGGCGGTGATGATGCAGGGCTCTCCGGCCCGGGGGTGGCGCAGGACCTCCCCGGTCATGGTCCCGAGGAGGGCGCCGTGGCGACCTTCCCGCACCACCCAGGCGAAGAAGCCGGGGCAGTCCAGCGCCGCCCAGAGCACCTCCGTCGGGATGCGGCCGTCAGCGTCTGCGAAATTGGCGTGGGGCGTCCATGTGCGGGCCAGGTACCCTTCAGCCTCGCCCTCGACCTGCCCGGCGAAGACCCTGAGGCCGTCGCCCTCTCCGCGCTCCGGGCCGCAGGAAAAACAGATGGGATGGAACCTTTGGCCAATTCCGATGTGCCGGACCTCAGCCGCCAACGCGGCGCCCCAGGTCGGCGGCGGCGGGACCTGCGGCAGGGCGGCGGCGGCGGCGGGTGCGCCCTCGCCGATAATCTCGCCCCCGTCGCCGGTGAGTACCTGGCGGCTGGCGTCACCCTCGAGGTCCAGCGGGACATCCAGCGGGATTCGGGCCTTCAGGACGGCCGTCGCCGGCCCCGGTATGCCCTTGGCCAGAAGGCCGGCGCAGTATCCGCCATTGCCGGAGGACGGGGGGCCGCAGAAGCGCTGGGCGATGAGGATGCCCGACATGGGAACTCCGATGAAATGCGGAACCAGAAACAGGGGCCTAAAGCGGGCCGGATGCAATGCGGCGGGTTTTCTCCCAATACGGAGCAGGACGGAAGCCGATTCTGCCGTCGACGCCGTTGGAGACGGGGAGAGACCGCGCTAGATAACGGTCTCCGCCCCGTGACAGAGGATTGACCATGAGCAACCGGATTGAGCGCCCCTGGGCCCTGATGCGCCATCATGCCGGATGGGCGGACGTCTTTCTCATCGAGAGCGAGACCCGAGACTCGATCACCGGGGTGTATCCCGACCGCGAAACTGTGGGCCCTCCTGTCAACTACAGCGTCCGCGCCGTCCTGGCGCGGTTCGAGACGCTTGAGGCCGCGCGCGCCGCGCGGGAAGGCGCTGTCCTCGAGTGGCGCAAGCATGACGCCGCCGTCCGCGAGGCCGAGGAGAAACTCCGGGTGGCCGAAAAGGCCCGCGAGGACGCCTGGCTGACCTGTCTGAGGGACGCCGCGAGCGCCTAACCCAGCCGGAAGCCCCGTGAGACGGCGTAACCCACCGCCAGGGCGATAAGGACGCCGACCAGGAACTTCCAGAGAGGCGCCCGAACCAGTCCCTGGACCGGACCTTGGAAGCGTCTGACGCCAGTGATCATGGGCCGCACGATGTCTTCCCGTCGCTTCAGGGCGTAGTAGGCGACTGCGGCCAGGTGCAGGACGATCAGACCTTGCAGAATACGGAACGAGAGCTCGTGCCATTCCGCGACCTGCTGGGCGAGTTCGAAGTCGATCAGGTCGGATAGCGGGCCGCCTTCAAAGCCGTCCTCGTCGATCGAGAAGAGTCCAAGCAGAACCTGAAGGCCGACCATGCCCAGTAGGGCGAGGACTGAGAGCGCCCCGAGAGGGTTGTGTCCCGCCTTCTCTTCCGCCGCCCCTTCCCGCGACGCCCTCAGATAGGCCCGGATCGCCGACGGCCCGCGGACAAAGTCCTTGAACCGGGCGGTCGATCCCCCCGCAAGGCCCCACCAGAGGCGAAAGGCGAGAAGACCGGCGAGTGCGTAACCCGCCGCCCGGTGGACGGCCATCTGCTCCCCGGCTGTGATCCAGGCCACGAGAACAAGGATCACCAGCGACCAATGGAACAGCCTCGTCGGAAAATCCCAGACGGGTGTGGGCGTTTCGTTCATGAGGTCAGCGCCTTCTCGCCGAGGGATCAGTCCGCCTTATACTTGTCGTGGCAGCCCCCGCAGGAGCCGCCGACCAGCCGCACCTGCGAACGGGCGCCGGCGACATCACCGGCGCGGGCAAGAGCCTCGAGCTTGGCGGCTTCAGGCTCAAGCCGACGCGCCGCAGCCGCGAAACCGGAGGGATCGCTCCAGATCGTCGCCAGAGCCTCCGTCTTGATGCCGGCTTCAGGTCCGGTCCCTCTGGGGAACCAGCTCTCGACCCGGGGGGCGAGCCCGCGGATCACCGCAGCATTGGAGGCGACCGCCGCCATGTTCGGCGAACTGGACCTCAGGTTGTCATTGATCTCCTTCATCGACCGGCCGATCGTCTTGAAGTTGTTCTGGCGGGTCTCGATGACGGACTTGGCGTTGACCGCAGCGACGGCGGCGCCGCCGAGCCCAAGAGAGGCGACCACGGCGACCGCGATCAGTGATTTTCGGTTGAGGCGGATCATGTCGGCTCCAGGGTCGGAATGTCAGGCAACGAGAGTTTTGCAGGACATTGCCTCGCCCGGTCAATCGCCTGGCTTCAGTGGAGGACGGTGCGCCCTGTCAGGGCGACTCGGAGGGTGAGGAAGAGGATCGCCAGATCAAAACCCAGAGATCGTCGGTGAAGGTACTCGATGTCGAGCTCGACCTTGCGCTCCAGGTCGATCACGTCACGCCCATTGATCTGCGCCCAGCCTGTGAGACCCGGCCGCAGCGCCTGGACGCCCGCGCGGGTGCGCAGATCGATCAGGTCGTGCTGGGAATGAAGGGCCGGTCTGGGGCCCACCAGGGTCATGTCGCCGACCAGGATGCTCCAGAGCTGGGGAAGTTCGTCCAGGCTGGTCCGCCGTAGCCACCGGCCCGCGCGGGTGATCCAACGATCCGGGTCCTCGAGGGCCTCGGTGGCCACATCGGGAGCGTCGGTCCGCATGGTGCGGAACTTGGGCATCCGGAAAAGCCGGTTTTCGCGGCCGAACCGCTGGGACCAATGAAGAGCAGGCCCTGGACTGTCGAGGCGGATGACAAGGGCGAGCAAGAGCAGCAAGGGCCAGAGGAAGGCGAGCCCCGCCGAGGCGACCAGCAGGTCGAGGCTTCTCTTCAGCATGACGGGCTCCAGATACGGGCCTCACCGCCATGGCCAAGGACGCCGACGGTCCATCGGCAGATCGCTTCGACATCCGCCGCAAGGCCGTCCGGCGCTTGGGACAGGACGAGAGCGCATCCGTTCATGTGCAGAGGATCCCGAAGAGGGCGTATCCGGGCCTCGGCGACGAGCAACCCCTCTGGTCCCTCGACCTCCCGAAGAAACGCATCGAAGGTCTCAAGATCCTTGAGCGGAAGCCAAACGATGACCACGGCGCCCGGACAGGCGGTCCGGATCCGCCGCAGCGCCTCCGCGCTTCGGGAGTAGTCGTCCGCGCGCTCGAACGGTGGGTCGATCAGGACAAGGAAATGACCACCCGGGACGGCGAGCGCCGTCGCTCCCTGAAATCCGTCCTCCTGCCGGACAACCACAGCCGGACGACCCTCCAGGTTCGACCGGAGCCCTTCGGCTTCCTTTGGGTTCAACTCGAAGACGGTCAGACGATCGTCAGCTCCGAGCCTGTCCGCCACCAGCCGTGGCGATCCCGGGTAGAAGCGCGCGTGTCCCGACGGGTTTAGCTCAAGTATCGCCTGCCGGAGCGCCAGGATCGGACCTGGAGCCTCCGACTCGGCCATCAGGCGCTGGACGCCCCTCTCCGCTTCGGCCGAGCGTTTGGCCTCTGGTGCGGCAAGATCATACAGACCGCGGCCGCCATGGGTGACGATTACGTTCAGCGGCGCGCCTTTGGCCTGCAGCCTCGCCAGAACCGCGAGGAGCGTCGCGTGCTTCACGATGTCCGCGAAGTTTCCGGCGTGAAAGGCGTGGCTGTAGTTCATGGTCCTCTCCTGACACGGCGCCGATTCCGGCCGAAGGCTTCCCCGGGTCTCACCGGCGGAGGCTCACGCCCAGTCTGATCGCGCGAGGCGTCCCAAGGCTGACGGCTCCGTCGCCGGCAAGAGCCGTCTGTACCCGCGAGTTCGCCAGATTCTCCACCGCAAGGTAGATTTCGGAGCCGCCGGCCAGGCGCCAGGCCGCCCGGCCATCAACACTGAGGGCCGCCTTCAGCCGGCGTGTATTGAGGTCGTCGTCGAAACGTTCGCCCTCGTAACGCAGAGACACATCCAGGATGGCGAAGTCGACGGGGCGCCACGACGCGCCGGCGGTGGCGGTGACCCTTGCTGTCTGGGCGGGTCTGAGTCCGGTCAGTTGGGGGGCGGCTGCGCCGCCGTCCACCTCGGCGTCCGTCCAGGCGACCGCGGTTCGGAGGTCGAGCCGCCTGATCGACACGCGCGTCTCAGCCTCGATGCCCCAGGCGTCGATACGCCCGGCATTTCGCCTCTGCCGAAGGGTTCCTCCGGCCGGGACGAAACCCGCGACGGGGAAGACCGCGGGACCATTCCCCACGGTCACATTGGTGACGGGATCGGAGAGCCGGTTGAAGAAGGCGCCCGCGCTCCACACCCAGCCCCCGGCCAAACCTTCCAGACCGAGGTCCACCCCCGCCAAGCCTTCCGGCCGCAGAGCGGGGTTCGCTTCCGTGATGTCGTTGCCCACCCGGAATGGTCTGTGCAACTCGTTGAGGGTCGGTGGTCGAAAGCCGCTGTAGGCCGCAGCCCGCAGGGCGAGAGCCTCCGAAAACTCAATGCGCGACCCCATCCTGACACTGACACGTCCGCCTGAGGCCCCGGGGGCGCGGCTGTCCAGGGTGACCGCACCCGTGGCGAGGTCTCGTTCACGCCGCAGGGCGCCGCCCTGCGACCAGTGGTCGACGCGCAGCCCTGCTGAATGCAGGACGCGTTCGCCGGTCCAGGAGCCCTCGCCGTAGAGCCCGGCCACCGCCGTACGTCCGCCGCTTTCCCGGCCGCGGGTGAAGCCGCCGTTCAAGAAGCGAAACCGCTCATGCGCCTCGCCGAGGGAGAGACGCGCGTCTGCGCCGGCCTCGATTGTCCAGGGCCCCTCGCTCCGTCTCCACGCTGCATTGAGGCCCCAGCCGGACGCCGGAGTGGCGTACTGGTCAGACGCCGGCGTTGTGCTCCCCCGACCCGCTGCGACGCTGACGGAACTGTTCTTCAGGTCGGAGGCCCGGGCCCAGATCTGGGCGCGCCAGCCCGTCCCCCGCTCTAGATCGGCGAGGGTGAGGGCCACCGAGGCGCCTTCCGACCGCGAGGCGGCTCCGGCGAGACCGGAGTCCCGGTCCTCGCGCCAAAAGGCCAGTCCAAGGGCGGCGGCGGCGGGACCCTGCTCATTCCGTAGACGGGCCGACCCGCTGTAGTGCGTCAGGTCGAGGGGCCTATCAGCCGCGCCGCGCCCTTCGCCCCGCACGGGAGTGAACCGGGGTCCACGTCCCGCGGAGGCTGAGACCGTCAGTCCGCCCTCGGAGATGACGAGGGCCGCGCGGCCGAAGTCATGATCGCCTAGGGACACATCACCCCGGACGGCCCCCGCTTCGGACCCAAGCTCTGTCAGAGAGACGACGCCCGTCAGGGCGCCTGCGCCCCAGGCCCCTGCGCCCGCGCCTCGGACGACATCGATAGCGGCGAGGCGTTCGGGGGGGACGGCTGACCAGATGACCCAGCCGCCGAACGGATCGTTGAGCGGGACCCCGTCGAGCGTGACTAGGGCCCGTCCGGCGCCCGAAGGGGCGATGGATCTGAGCGAGAGGCCCTGGGTGGTAGGATTGGCGGCCTCCGAGCCGCTCCGCCGAAAGAGACTCACCCCTGGGACCTGCCGGAGTGCGGCGTCGATGCGGGGCGAACCCTGCAAGTCTTTCGACTCCAGCCGGAGACGCGAGTAAACCAAGTCGCCGATCCGGGGCGGTAGGTTGACCGGCCGCACGATAACCACCTCAACCTCAGTCGGCGGCGGCGGTGGTTGAGCATCTACAACGGGCAGCATGCGGGCGGCATACACCTCGCTAGGTCGGACGACCACTCTGAACTCCGGTTCTTCGGCCAGCTGCGTCCCCGGAGACGAGACGCGCCCGGGACGTCCGCAATGGCATTGAGAGCCCGGTCATGCAGGCCCGGCAGGGCCGCCGGCGCCGGGGATTCGGGCAAAAAGAAAGCCCGCCAGACCGGGGCCTGGCGGGCCAACTTGGGTGCGGGGACAGGATTTGAACCTGTGACCTTCAGGTTATGAGCCTGACGAGCTACCGGGCTGCTCCACCCCGCGGCAAGGAGTTCCGCTGGAAGCGGAGGAAATCGGAACTGAAGGGCGACTGTTCATCCGTTCGGCAGACCTGGCGGCGACCTACTCTCCCGCGCCTTAAGACGAAGTACCATCGGCCCAGAGAGGCTTAACGACCGAGTTCGGAATGGGATCGGGTGGGGACCTCTCGGCATAACCACCAGGTCAACAAAACGGATAAAGAGAAGACATCAGGCCGAAACCACGGCCACCAAAGCATTTCATGAGTTCAACTAAGAACGATCAAGCCGATCGAGCGATTAGTACCGGTAAGCTCCATGCGTCGCCGCACTTCCACACCCGGCCTATCAACGTGGTGGTCTACCACGACTCTCGGCGAAGCCTTGTTTTGAGGTTAGTTTCCCGCTTAGATGCTTTCAGCGGTTATCTAGTCCACACTTAGCTACCCTGCTGCGCGGCTGGCGCCACGACAGGTCCACCAGAGGTGTGTCCATCCCGGTCCTCTCGTACTAGGGACAGATCCTCTCAAGCTTCGTACACCCACGGCAGATAGGGACCAAACTGTCTCACGACGTTCTGAACCCAGCTCACGTACCACTTTAATCGGCGAACAGCCGAACCCTTGGGACCTGCTCCAGCCCCAGGATGTGATGAGCCGACATCGAGGTGCCAAACTTTGCCGTCGCTGTGGACGCTTGGGCAAAATCAGCCTGTTATCCCTAGAGTACCTTTTATTCGTTGAGCGATGGCCCTTCCATGCAGAACCACCGGATCACTATGGCCGACTTTCGTCTCTGATCGACTTGTCAGTCTCTCAGTCAGGCGGGCTTATGCCATTGCACTCGACGAGCGATTTCCGACCGCTCTGAGCCCACCATCGCGCGCCTCCGTTACACTTTGGGAGGCGACCGCCCCAGTCAAACTACCCGCCACGCCATGTCCCAAACCCGGATAACGGGCCCTGGTTAGACGTCAACAACAACAAGGGTGGTATTTCAAGGATGGCTCCACCGGAGCTGGCGCCCCGGGTTCATAGCCTCCCACCTATCCTACACATGTTGCAGCTAACGCCAAGGCGAAGCTGTAGTAAAGGTTCATAGGGTCTTTCCGTCTGACCGCGGGAACCCCGCATCTTCACGGGGAATTCAATTTCGCTGAGCCTACACTGGAGACAGTGGGGAAGTCGTTACGCCATTCGTGCAGGTCGGAACTTACCCGACAAGGAATTTCGCTACCTTAGGACCGTTATAGTTACGGCCGCCGTTTACCGGGGCTTCAATTCGGAGCTTGCACCCCTCCTTTTAACCTTCCGGCACCGGGCAGGCGTCAGACCCTATACGTCGCCTTACGGCTTCGCAGAGCCCTGTGTTTTTGATAAACAGTCGCTACCCCCTGGCCTGTGCCACTCTCAACTGGTTGCCCAGAGGAGAGTCACGCTTATCCCGAAGTTACGCGTGCAATTTGCCGAGTTCCTTCAGCATAGTTCTCTCAAGCGCCTTGGTATGCTCTACCAGTCCACCTGTGTCGGTTTCGGGTACGGTCTCCGTTGGAGTTATTTCCAGGAACACCTTCACTGCCAAGACAATCCAATAAGCCCTGACAATTTACGGCATCCGTCACTTCCAACTGGCCCAGGAATATTCACCTGGTTCCCATCGACTACGCCTTTCGGCCTCGCCTTAGGGGCCGGCTAACCCTGCGCAGATTAGCTTTACGCAGGAACCCTTGGACTTTCGGCGAGAGTGTCTCTCACACTCTTTGTCGCTACTCATGTCAGCATTCTCACTTCCGATACCTCCAGCCAGCCTCACGGCTGACCTTCACAGGCTTACGGAACGCTCCGCTACCGCGTGCTTGCGCACACCCATACCTTCGGCGAACGGCTTGAGCCCCGTTACATTTTCCGCGCAGGATCGCTTGACCAGTGAGCTGTTACGCTTTCTTTAAATGATGGCTGCTTCTAAGCCAACATCCTGGTTGTCAAAGCAATCCCACATCGTTTCCCACTTAGCCGTTACTTGGGGGCCTTAGATGATGGTTAGGGTTGTTTCCCTTTTCACGACGGACGTTAGCACCCGCCGTGTGTCTGCCAGATAGTTCTCTTGGGTATTCGGAGTTTGGTTAGAATTGGTAGATCTCGCGACCCCCGCATCCATCCAGTGCTCTACCCCCCAAGGAATTCGTCTGACGCACTACCTAAATAGTTTTCGCGGAGAACCAGCTATGTCCAGGTTTGATTGGCCTTTCACCCCTATCCACAAGTCATCCCAGAATTTTTCAACATTCACGGGTTCGGTCCTCCAGCTGGTGTTACCCAGCCTTCAACCTGCTCATGGATAGATCACCTGGTTTCGGGTCGTCATGCGACGTACTTATTCGCCCTATTCAGACTCGCTTTCGCTGCGCCTACACCTAACGGCTTAAGCTTGCACGGCACATGAAGTCGCTGACCCATTATACAAAAGGTACGCCGTCACCACGCGAGGTGGCTCCGACTGCTTGTAGGCTTCCGATTTCAGGTTCTGTTTCACTCCCCTTGTCGGGGTGCTTTTCACCTTTCCCTCACGGTACTTGTTCACTATCGGTCGTCGAGGAGTACTTAGGCTTGGAGGATGGTCCCCCCATGTTCAGACAGGATTTCACGTGTCCCGCCCTACTCGAGTCTGTCACTATTTGACGCCTACGGGGCTATCACCCACTATGGCCAACCTTTCCAGGTTGTTCGGCTTTATTTCATGACAGCACTGGCCTGGTCCCGGTTCGCTCGCCACTACTACGGGAGTCTCGGTTGATGTCCTTTCCTCCGGGTACTGAGATGTTTCAGTTCCCCGGGTTTGCCTAATGACCCTATTTTATTCAGGTCATCATACCTTTGAACGACCTACGAACCGCACCCTCAGCCGAAGCTGAAGATCAAGTTCGCAAGCCGTAAAGGTGGGTTTCCCCATTCAGAAATCTCCGGATCGAAGGGTGCTCGCGCCTCCCCGGAGCTTATCGCAGCGTGCCACGTCTTTCATCGCCTCTCGACGCCAAGGCATCCGTCAGAAGCCCTTATGCGCTTGATCGTTCTCAGCAAAACTCATGCGTGGGGACGGTTTGCCGTCCGGCGGTACGAAGCGCCGAACAGCGCCCACACATGCGCTTTGATTTGTCTTTGCAGACAATGATGTCTTCTCAGGTCAGTCCTCCAAGCCCAGGGGGGCCGGACAAACCCTTCAATTCACGATGTCAT
>JBJTEN010000294.1:0-10183 GCA_046092925.1 Phenylobacterium sp.
GGCTATTACGACGACCGGCCCATCCATTCAGAGCCCGGCGCTCTGCCACCCGAGGTCCAGGCCCCCCTCGCGCCCTTCCGCGGTCGGGAGCCGGACTCTCCGGAATGGTTCCGCAACGCCATCGCCCAGGCGCCGGAACGAAGCCATGTGGAGTCCCTCGGGGCCCGTATCGAAATGCTTGTCTGGGGCCAGCGCGGAAAGCCGGGTCTGCTGCTTGTTCATGGCAACTCCGCGCACGCGGACTGGTGGAGCTTCATCGCCCCCTTCCTGGCCCAGGACTTCCGGGTCGCCTCGATGTCCCTCGCCGGCATGGGCGACTCGGACTGGCGCGACTCCTACGCCTTCCAGGACTTCGCCGCCGACGCCGAGGCGGTGGCCCGGGCCGCGGGGCTCTACGACGCCGGCAAGCCGATCTATATCGGCCACTCCTTTGGCGGGTCCCAGGTCTTCTTCGCCGCGGCCAGTCATCCCGAGCGGATGCGCGCCGCCATCCTGGTAGACACCGGCTTCGGCGGTCCGCCGCCGGACTCCCCGGAGGGCAAGCGGATGGCCGAGCAGGTCCGCAACATCCCTTCCGGAGACAGGGCCCAGAGGGTCTACCCGACTCTGGAGGAAGCCCTCGCAAGGTTCCGGCTGATGCCGCCCCAGGCGGCGGGCAACCTGTTCGTGGCGGACTTCATCGCGAGGCGCTCCCTCAAGAAAGGCGTCGGGCCTGACGGCCGGGAAGGATGGAGCTGGCGCTTCGATCCGAACATGTGGGCCAAGCTCGACCGCAGCGTGATGAGCGGTCTCATGGACGGGGGCCCGCCCAAGGTGGAGATCCCGCTGGTTCACATCTACGGCGACCGGTCGGCGATCATCAGCCGGCGCAAGGAGGGCGGGCCCTCGCCCCTGCCGGCGCACACCCTCGAGATCGCCATCCCGGATTCAGCGCATCACATCATGATCGACCAGCCCCTCGCCCTCATTTCCGCGCTCCGCGGCCTGCTGTCGGTCTGGCCGCCCGTGGACGCGAGCCGGGCTTGAGCGGCGCGCCCTGAGCGTGTAACCCCACTTCCAGACGTTGGGTCCGAACAAGAGAGTCCCGAATGGCTTCCGAATACCACCGCGGCGAGATGGAGATCAGCGAGCAGAAGGCGACCTACGCCGCCTTCATGGCGCTCACCAAGTGGGGCTCCCTCGCCATTGCGGCGCTCCTGGTCCTTTTCACGGTCTGGTTCTGCACGCCCGCCGGGTTCATACCGGGCTTTGTGTCGGCGCTCGTCATGACGGTGGCCGGCGTGGTCCTGCTGCGCGATAAGCCCGGGTCGGACCACTAGGCCCCGACGAACAGGCGTCCGTCCCTCGGGCGCACATTGGGAGGACCGGTCCAAGCCATGCCCGTGATCGCCGTCATCCGTGAGTCCCATCCCGGGGAGACCCGCGTCGCAGCGACGCCAGAGACCGTGCGCAAGCTCATCGCCGCGGGCTTCGAGGTTTCGGTCCAGGCGGGCGCCGGTGTTTCCGCCGCCTGCCTCGACGCCGACTACGTCGCCGCCGGCGCGAGGCTCTGCGGGACGGCCGCCGAGACCGTCTCCGGGGCCGACGTCCTGTTCGGCGTCCGCGCGCCCTCCGCCGAGGCCCTCGGCGCCCTGAAGCCCGGCGCCATCGTGGCCGCCTCCCTCAACCCGCACCAGGACCGCGCCGGGCTCGAGGCCCTAGCGGCCCGCGGGGCGGAGGCCTACGCCCTTGAGTTCATCCCCCGCATCACCCGGGCGCAGGTCATGGACGTCCTGTCCTCCCAGGCCAACCTCGCCGGCTACCGGGCCGTGATCGAAGCCAGCGCCGCCTATGGCCGCGCCCTGCCGATGATGATGACCGCCGCCGGCACGATCGCCGCCGCCAAGATCTTCGTGATGGGGGTCGGGGTCGCCGGCCTCCAGGCCATCGCCACCGCTCGCCGCCTGGGCGCCGTGGTGACCGCCACGGACGTCCGCCCCGCCACCAAGGAGCAGGTGGAGTCCCTCGGCGCGAAATTCATCGCCGTCGAGGACGACGAGTTCCGCAACGCCCAGACCGCCGGCGGGTACGCCAAGGAGATGAGCCCCGAATAGCAGGCCAAGCAGGCCGAGCTCATCTCGGGCCATATCGGCAAGCAGGACATCGTCATCACCACGGCCCTGATTCCTGGTCGTCCCGCGCCGCGACTGGTGACGGCCGCCCAGGTCGCCGCGATGAAGGCGGGCTCGGTCATCGTCGACCTCGCCGTCGAACAGGGCGGCAATGTCGAGGGCGCCAGGGCGGGCGAGACCGTCGAGACGGCGAACGGCTTGAAGATCCTCGGCATCCCCAACCTGCCGGGACGGGTGGCCGCGGACGCCTCGGCCCTGTTCGCGCGAAACCTCCTCGCCTTCTCGGGCCTCCTGCTCGACAAGGAAGGGGCCCTCGCCCCGGATCCCGAGGACGAGATTCTCAAGGCCGCCCTGGTCGTCAGCGGCGGAAAGATCGTGCACCCAGCCCTCACAGGGTCCTGACGGAGGCGCCCATGGACGTCGATCCCACAGTCTTCCGGCTGGCCATCTTCGTCCTGGCCATCTTTGTCGGCTACTATGTCGTCTGGAGCGTAACGCCGGCCCTGCACACGCCGCTGATGGCGGTGACCAACGCGGTCTCCTCCGTGATCATCGTCGGAGCCCTTCTCGCCGCTGCGGCCCAGGCGGCGCCGGGCGCAGGCGCCGGGGCCGTCATGATCTCCAAGGGCGCGGGCGCGCTCGCCGCGGCCCTCGCCGCCGTGAACATCTTCGGCGGCTTCCTGGTCACCCAGAGGATGCTCGCCATGTACAAGAAGAAGGACCCGGCGAAGAAGGACGTCTCCAAGTGAGCGCCAACCTCGCAGCCATCCTCTACCTCGCCTCCGGGGTCCTGTTCATCCTCGCCCTGCGAGGCCTGTCCAGCCCGGTGACCAGCCAGGCGGGCAACCGCAACGGCATGATCGGCATGGCTCTGGCCGTGGGCGTGACCCTGGCCACCCTGTTCGCAGAGGGCAAGCTCGACGCTCTGACCGTGGGCCTCATCCTGGGCGGGGTCGGCGTCGGCGGCGTGATCGGCGCCGTGATCGCCCGGCGGGTGGCCATGACCTCCATGCCCCAGCTGGTGGCGGCCTTCCACAGCCTCGTCGGCATGGCCGCCTGCCTGGTGGCCGTCGCAGCCATCTACACGCCTGGCGCCTATGGAATCGGCGCTCCCGGGGCCATCTACGCCATCTCCCTTGTGGAGCTCTCCCTCGGCCTCGCCATCGGCGCCGTCACCTTCACCGGCTCGGTCATCGCCTTCGCCAAGCTGAACGGCAACATGTCGGGGGCGCCGATCCTGCTGCCCGCCCGCCATGTCCTGAACATCCTGATCGGCCTGGCCCTCATCGGACTGATCGGGGTGCTGGTGGCCAGCGGCGGGTCCGCCCTGTGGGCGTTCTGGGCGATCTTCGCTCTCGCCCTCATCCTCGGGATCACCCTGATCATCCCGATCGGGGGCGCGGACATGCCCGTGGTCGTGTCCATGCTGAACAGCTATTCCGGCTGGGCGGCGGCGGCCCTGGGCTTCACCCTCGAGAACGTGACCCTGATCATCACGGGAGCCCTGGTGGGCTCCTCCGGCGCGATCCTGTCCTACATCATGTGCAAGGCGATGAACCGCAGCTTCGTCTCGGTCATCCTCGGCGGCTTCGGCGCCGATGACAGCGCGGCGGCGGCCGGCGGGCGGGTCGAGACCCGGCCTGTGAAGCAGGGCTCGGCCGATGATGCGGCCTTCATCATGAAGAACGCCTCCAAGGTGATCATCGTCCCCGGCTACGGCATGGCCGTCAGCCAGGCCCAGCACGCCCTGCGCGAGATGGCCGACAAGCTGAAGGAGGAGGGCGTCGACGTGAAGTACGCCATCCATCCCGTCGCCGGCCGCATGCCCGGTCACATGAACGTCCTGTTGGCCGAGGCCAACGTGCCCTATGACGAGGTCTTCGAGCTCGAGGACATCAACGCCGAGTTCCCGACCGCCGACGTGGCCTTCGTCATCGGGGCCAACGACGTGACCAATCCGGCCGCCAAGACCGATCCCTCCAGCGCCATCTACGGCATGCCGATCCTCGATGTGGAGAAGGCGCGGACTGTCCTGTTTGTGAAACGGGGCATGAGTTCAGGTTACGCCGGCGTAGAGAATGAGCTCTTCTTCCGCGACAACACCATGATGCTCTTCGGTGACGCCAAGAAGATGGTCGAGGGGATACTCAAGGGTCTCTGACCCGGACGCCCGGGCTTGGCCAGGGCCGGCGGTCTGAACTGCGGCTTGCCGCAGCCGCCTTGAGGGGTCATGCTTCTCCCATAACCAGGGAGGAAAGCCATGCGCAGTCTTGCGAGCGGGCTGTTGCTCGCGTCGGTTCTTCTAATTTCCGCCTGTTCCGGTCCTGAGGCGCCCGCCGGGCCCGAGACGCCCGTCGCCTTCTCGATTCCCCTCGAGCCCAACACCAACGGCGTGCTGGAGGCCCGATCGGCCCAGGTGCTCGTCGGCACGGGAGAGAAAACCTACGCCGCCCAGGTGGCGATGACGCCGGCCTGGTGGGTGACGGCGGAGGGCTTCAAGGTCGTCTGGTTCGCCGGCAAGAGCCAGACCAGGCGTTACTTCCAGATCACCGGCGGCTCGCCGGGCGACGTTACCCCGCCGGCGGTCCTGCGCTCGCCTGAGGAGGGTGTGCGGGAAGTCAGGGTCTCTTTCGATGGCGGCCCGCCGGTCGCTGTCCGGCCGGAGGCGACCCGGGCGGTGTTCCAGCCCCCTGAGGGCGCAAGGGCGGTGACGTCCATCGAAATCGCCTTCGGACCGAACGACAGGCCTGTGCCCTACGTCTGGCGATAGATGAGCCTATATCCCGGGGGTTGACCTCGGAAAGGACAGACGGTGGAGCCACTCTCGCGGGGCGAATGGATTGATTTCGGCGGCCGGCGCCTGAGAGGGGTCCGCGCCGGTCCCTGGGCGGAGAGGCCCGGAGAGGGGCCGCTGGTGGTCCTCGAGTGCGGCGCCTTCGGATGTTCCGCCGACTGGCATGAGGTCCAGCAGGGCCTGGCCCGGCTTGGCGTCCGCAGCCTGGCCTACGACCGCGCAGGGCTGGGCTTCTCGGATCCCGGCCCGGAACCCCGGGACGCCCGGGCGATCGCCGACGACCTTGAGGGCCTCCTCGATCGCATTGCGGATCCCTCGCCGCTGATCCTGGCCGGACACTCCATGGCGGGGCTCTTCCTCAGGGTCCTCGCACCCCGGCTCAAGCCCCGGCTGAAGGGGGTGGTCCTGGTGGACGCGGTCCTGCCGGAGGCTGTGGACCATCCGCTGGCCGCCCGTTGGATCGGAGGCTTCCGACAGGCCATGTTCGTCCTCGACCGGGTGGCGTCCCTCGGGGTCATGGGCCCCTGGTCCCTCGTCGCCGGAGACAGGATCGGTCTGCCTCCCCCGGTATCCCGGGAGAAGCGACGGATCTACGCCTCGGCCTCACACGCCCGCGCCTCCGCCCGGGAGGTCCAGCAGTGGCTGGAATCGTCCGAGCAGGGCCGGCGGGAGGGGCCCTTCGACCCGGACCTCCCGGTCGCGGTCATCACCGCCGGGGAGAGCCGTCTCCCGCCGGACCTCAGGGCGCTCCAGGATTCCCCCGCCCGGGCTTCGCGTGCAGGGTTCGCCGATCGCGTCGAGGGCGCTGACCACGCCAATCTCCTGGGCCCCAGGCACGCCGGCAGGGTGATCCGCGGGGTGCAGCACGTCCTGGAGATCAGCAGCGGCCGCTGAGTTCCAGAAGCGCGGCGGATCTTTCGTCCGGCGCCCCGCCACAGGCGGAGACCAGTCGGGCCTGCCCCAGAAAGCGCACCTCGACGCCCGAACCGGGCGCGCCGGCCAGCCGAACGCCATCCTCCGAGAGCACCCCCGGGAGGCTCCCGCGGAAGGGGGCCGGAATCCCGGAGAGCGCAGCCCGGTCTGTTTCTGGCAGTCGGGCGAGTCGCCCCGCAAGGGGGTGAAGGCGAATGGAGCGGCCGGCCCTGATCTCGAAGCGGCCGTCAAAGACGCCCTCGCCCCCCTCCGGCAGATCCAGCCCCTCGACGCCCTGCCTCTGCATCTCTCCCGCCGTCCGGCCCCATATCACCCGGTCGTCATTGGCCAGGACGAGGGCGCCGGCGAGGGTGGCGCGAACCTCGGCCTCCGAAACCAGGCGGGCCACGAGGCGATCGAGGGCCTGACCCCTCGGCGGGCGTCCGCCTCCGCCCGCCGACAGGCAGGCTGCGGCCACCAGGCGTCGCGCCGCCGCGGTCGGCATCTGCCTGAGGCGTCCCCGGGGGAGGATCAGACCATGTCGGGCGCCCTCCACCTGGAGAGCCGCTTCCGCCGCCTCGGAGAGCCCCTCGGTCTCCGAGGGCCCGGAGGCGTCAGGGACGCCTGCCCGGGATTCCGCCAGACTCCTCCGCGCCCGGCTTCTGGCGAAGCGAGGGTCGCTGTTGGCCGGGTCCTCGACCCAGGCTTCGCCCCGGTCCCGCAGCCAGCGCCGCAGGCTCTCCCGCCTCACGCCCAGCAGCGGCCGGAGGATGAACACGCCGCGGCCCTCCGGCCAGACCGGCGAGGGCGACCATTCCCGCGGAAAGGGGGTGAGGGCGCCCTCGGACCGCATCACCTGTGTCTCGGCCGCATCGTCGGCCGTGTGTCCCATCAGGAGAACCCGCGCCCCGACGCGACGCGCGGCCTCGGCCAGAAGCCGGTGCCGGGCCTGCCGGGCGGCGGCGGGCACTCCCGTCTCCGGATAGGGACCGCGCCAGGTCAGCGCCTCGAAGCCGGCCCCCAGGCGCCGGGCGATCCCGGCGCAAGCCTCGGTCCAGACCCGGCTGTCGGGCTGAAGACCATGATCCACTGTGAGGACCCGCACGGGGCGACCCCGGGCGCGCGCCCAGTCCGAGGCCATCAGCGCAAGGGCCAGGGAATCGCCGCCCCCGGATAGGGCGACGGCCAGGGGCGCACGGGAGGCCTGCGCCAGCCGGGCGTCCAGGCGCGCGTGGACCCGGCCGTCCAGCTCCGGGTTCAGGCGCCGCACCCGGTCTGGACCGCCAGCGCCGCCGCGCGCCTGCGGGCGCCTTCCGTCGCCGCAGGATAGCGGGCTCCTAGCTCCGCCAGCGCCTGGCAGGCCTCCGCCGGCTTGCCCAGCCGCCCGAGACTCCGGGCGAGTTCCACCACGGCGTCCGGGGCCCACCAGGTCTGGGGCCACCCCCTCAGTGCGGCGATATAGTCCGAGGCGGCGTCCGGCCAGGCCGACCGAAGGGCCCGCGCCCGGCCCCGCAGATAGGTCGCCTCGCCGACCTTGGGGTCTGTCCCGTTGGCGGCCAGCCATGCGGTGAGGGTGGCTTCCGCGGTCACGGGGTCTCCGCCCTGCAGCTGCCGGCGCCCCGCCGTGAGGCCGTCCTCGACGGCGGCCGCCTGAGAGCCGGCGGTCTGGGCCGGCCCAGGAGTCGGGCTGGCCTGGGCGGCGGGAGCCGGGCCGGGAGCCGGGCCAGGGGCCGGACCCGGCGGGGGCGCTCCCGCTGCGACCGGCTGGGCGGGGCCCGGGCTGGGTTGCGGCGAGGTCGAGGTTGGGGTCGAGGTCGGGGTCGAGACCGCGCCGCCCGGTCGTCCAGCCTCCAGGCCGGACACCCTGTCCTTGAGCCGCGTCAGGTCGCCCCGGGCCAGGTCCGCCGCCCGGGTGGTCGCCTCCAGCTGGGCGTTCAGCCCCTGCAGGGCCCGCTCGAGGTCGGAGAGCCGGTCTGAAAGCTCACGGATCCGGACATCCCTGGGATCTTCAGGCGCGACCTGCTGGGCGTAGGCCGCACCGGCCAGCGCAATCGCAAGACCCAGGGCGACGGCGGCTGTCCAGGGGCGGGCGGACCTCGTTCGCATGGCGGTCAGCGCGCCCCGCTGGCGATCGCGGTCCGGGCGTTCCGGTTCCGGCTGAACGCCTCCTCATCCGCCCCCGGATCAAGCGGACGCTCCTTTCCGAAGGAGATGGTCGAGATCCGGGCGGGGGAAATCCCCAGGCCGATGAGGTGCTCCCGCACGGCGTTGGCCCGGCGCGAACCAAGGGCGAGGTTGTACTCCCGGGTGCCCCGCTCGTCGGCATTGCCCTCGATCCGGACCTGGACCGCCGGATAGCGCCTGAGCCAGGCCGCCTGCCTTTCCAGGACAACCGCCGCGTCCGGGCGGACGTCATACTGGTCGACGTCGAAGAACACCCGGTCGGAGGCGTTGATCACGAAGTCCTGCACGGTGCCCGGAAGCGGCGTTCCGGAGACCGGCGGGGGCTGGCGCACAGTCTGGACATCGGAGGTCGCCCCGGCCGCATCGGCGGCGGGCGCCGCAGGGGTCGCCGGCGTCTCCGGCGCAGGCTTGGGCGCCGACTGGCAGGCCGCCAGCACCGATGCGGCGGCCAGCAGGGCGGTCCATCTGAGGGCGTTGGTTCGGGTCATCGGGATCTCCTCGGGTCTCTAGACGATCGACTTCAGTTGATCAGGGGCGACCAGGCCGGGTCGGACGCCCCGCCGGAATAGGGTGCGGGCTTCAGAATGCGGCCTGTGACATCAACGGTCCAGAGGCGAGGTTCGCCGCCCGCCTCCTGCCGGCTGAAGAGAAGAACCCGGCCGTTCGGGGCCCAGGTCGGGCCTTCGTCCATATAGCTGGAGGTCAGGGTCCTTTCGTCCGAACCGTCAGGACGCATGATGCCGATATGGAACTGGCCCCCTCCCTGCCGGGTGAAGGCGATGAAGTCGCCGGCGGGGCTCCAGACCGGCGAGGTGTAGCGTCCCTCCCCGAACGAGATCCGCCGGGCGCCGCCTCCGCTTGCGTCCATGACATAGAGCTGCGGCGATCCCCCGCGGTCGGAGTTGAAGACGATCCGGCTTCCGTCCGGAGAGAAGGCGGGAGAGGTGTCGATCGCCGGGTCCGACGTCAGGCGCCGGCTCTGACGATTGACCAGGTTCATCACCCAGATGTCCGAGTTCCCGTTCCGCTCAAGCGCGAAGGCCACCTGCGATCCGTCCGGCGAGAACCTCGGAGCGAAGACCATGCCGGAGAACTGGCCCAGGCTCTCGCGCCGCCCGGTCTCAAGGTTCAGGAGAAAGACGGCCGAGCCATCCTGGCGGAGGGACATGTAGGTGATCTGCTGGCTGGAGGCGGAGAATCTCGGCGAAAGCACGATCTCCGAGCCGTCGGTGAGATAGCTGGGATTGGCGCCGTCCTGGTCCATGACGGCGAGGCGCAGGGTGCGGTTGAGCCGCCCGCCGGTCTCGGAGACAAAGACCACCCGGGTGTCGAAGTAACCCTTCTCGCCCGTCAGGCGCTCATAGACCGCGTCGGAGATCTTGTGGGCGACGCGACGCCAGTTCTCGGGTGTGGAGGTGAACTGCAGGCCGAGGAGCTGCTGTCCGGCGAAGGTGTCCCAGAGCCGGAAATCAACCTGAAGACGGCCATCGACCAGGGTGGCGGCGCCATTCACCAGGGCCTGGGCGCCAAGGGCCGTCCAGACCGGGAAATCCGGCTCGGTCGACACCTCCGCCCGGTTCCCGGCGGAATCGACGGGGGCGAAGAGTCCCGATCGACCGAGGTTCTCGGCGATCACCCCGGCGATGTCGGCGCCGCGGTCGCCGGAAAAGGCCGGGATGGAGACGGGCAGTGGCCTCAGATCCCCCCGGTTGACGTCCACCTCGATCTCCGCCCTGGCCTGCGCCGCCCCCAGTAGGGCGCCGGTCAGGACGAGACCTGCGAAGATCAGGGCTGCAGCGGACATCCTCATGAACAGGCCTCCCGGGCGTTGAAGTTGACGGCGATTCGCTGACCTGCGGCGCCGGACAGCGCCGGAAAGGGTGCGGCTTGATGGACAGCGCGGATCGCCCTTTCCGCTGCGGCGCGGACGACGGCGTTGCCCGACTGCTCGAGTCCGCCGGCCTCGACGGGTCCGTCCAGGTCGCCGCCCGGCCCGAGCCGGAAACTGACCCGCACCCGGACGTCGCGTCCCCCCTCTACCTCGCAGTTGGGGGTCCAGCGCCTCTGGAGCTGTTCCTGGAGGCCGGCGAGAGCGGCGGCGCTGGGGCCGGACGCCGCGCCCCCCGACGCCGGAGCGCCGGGTCGCGACCCCCCGAGCCGCGCCA
Organism: Phenylobacterium sp.; assembly: GCA_046092925.1. Classification (GTDB taxonomy): domain Bacteria; phylum Pseudomonadota; class Alphaproteobacteria; order Caulobacterales; family Caulobacteraceae; genus Phenylobacterium. The sequence continues at coordinate 10,167 of JBJTEN010000294.1, forward strand.
CCTGACTGGCCAGGGCG
>JBJTEN010000295.1:0-6221 GCA_046092925.1 Phenylobacterium sp.
GGGCGACATGGTCCATCCTTACCTGCGCCGGCGCGACGGGACCGACCCTGTGGACTTCCCCGCCCCCGCGCCGGAGCACGGCCCGCCGGACGAGTTGCACAAGGTGCTGGGCAAGACCCTGGGCGTGCCCCTGTTCCAGGAGCAGGCCATGCGCCTGGCCATCGAGGCGGCGCGGTTCAGCGAGAACGACGCCGACGGCCTGCGCCGGGCCATGGCCACCTTCCGCAACCTGGGCAGCGTCAGCGAATACCGCCGCCGGTTCCTGGAGGGCATGACCGGGCGGGGCTACGATGCGGACTTCGCCGAGCGCTGCTTCCGCCAGATCGAGGGGTTCGGCTCCTACGGCTTCCCCGAGAGCCACGCCATCAGCTTCGCCCTCCTGGTCTACGCCTCGGCCTGGGTGAAGTGGCGCTGGCCCGACGCCTTCTGCGCGGCCCTGATCAATTCCCAGCCCATGGGCTTCTACCAGCCCGCCCAGCTGGTGCGCGACGCCCAGGCTCACGGGGTGGAGGTGCGACCCGTCGACGTGATGGCCAGCGACTGGGACTGCACCCTGGAGCCGGTCCCCGGCCGGCGGCTGAGGGCCGTGCGCCTGGGCCTGAGGCAGGTGCGGGGCCTGGCCCGCGAGGACGGCCTGCGGCTGGCGGAGGCCCGGCGACGGGGCGCCCGAACGCCCGCCGACTTCGCTCGGGTTGTGAGCGGCCGGGGCCTGGAGCTGCTGGCCGGGGCCGACGCCTTCGCCGGCCTGGGGGTGAGCCGCCGCCAGGCCCTGTGGACGGTGAAGGGCCTGGCCGGCGTCGACCGGGCGGACCGGGACGCGCCCCTCGTCGCCGGGGCGGACCTGCCGGAGCCGGAGGCCGCCCTGCCCGCTATGACCGCCGCCCGGGAGACCGCCGAGGACTACCGGACCCTGCGCCGGTCCCTGAAGGCCCACCCTTGCGCCTTCCTGCGCGAGGAGCTGGCCCGGCGGGGCGCGAAGCCGGCGGCGGATCTGGGGCGGATGCGCGACGGCCGCCGCACCGCCGTGGCCGGCCTGGTCCTGGTGCGGCAGAGGCCGGGTACGGCCAGGGGCGTGGTCTTCATGACCCTGGAGGACGAGACCGGCCCGGCCAACATCATCGTCTGGAAGGACGTCTTCGAGGCGCACAGGCCGGCGGTCATGCGCTCGGGCCTGGCCCTGGTGGAGGGGCGGCTGCAGGTAGCCGGCGACATCGTCCACCTGGTGGCCGAGCGGGTCACCGACCTGTCCTTCCTCGCCGCCGCCCTGCGGACGGACGAGCCCGGCGAGACGCCTGCGGCCGGCGGCGGCCGGCTGGTGGCCAGCCGGGACTTCCACTGACACCAGGGGACCTTGACGCCCCCCGGGCCCTGCGGCGAAGTCCCGGCCGACAGGGAGACACGCCATGCTGAACATGCTCGCCCGGGCCGCCGCCCTCGCCCTGACGCTGGTCGCCGGGGCCGCCGCCGCGGAGCCCGCGCGGGTGAAGGTGGAGACCGGCATCCTGGCCGGGGAGACGAAGGACGGGGTCGGGGTCTGGCGCAACATCCCCTACGCCGCCCCGCCCGTGGGCGAGCGCCGCTGGGCCCCGCCCGCCCGGGCCGCGGCCGGGACGGGCGAGCGCGACGCCACCCCGAACGGCCCCTCCTGCGTCCAGAGGATGAACGCCGACGGCTCGCCCAACGGCGGCGGCGCCAACGGGCCGATGAGCGAGGACTGCCTGCAGCTGAACGTCTTCGCGCCCGCGACGGCGAAGCGCGCGCCGGTCATGGTCTGGATCCACGGCGGCAGCCACCGGGAGGGGGCGGGCTGGATCTATGACGGCTCGGCCTTCGCCCGTCAGGGGATCGTGGGGGTGACGATCAACTACCGGCTGGGGCCGCTGGGCTATTTCGCCCATCCCGCCCTGACCGCCGCCGCCCGGAAGGACGAGCCCCTGGGCAACTACGGCCTGATGGACCAGGTCGCCGCCCTGCAGTGGGTGAAACGCAACATCGCCGCCTTCGGGGGCGACCCCCGGCAGGTGACGGTGTTCGGCGAGAGCGCCGGGGGCATGAGCACCCTGGCCCTGCTGGCGACGCCGGCCGCGAAGGGCCTCTACGCCCGCGCCAGCGTCCAGTCCGGCGGCGGCTGGTTTGCGCCGGTCACCCTGGCCCAGCGCGAGGCGGCGGGTGAGAGCGCCCTGGCGGCCCTGGGCCACGCCAAGGCCTCTGCCGCAGAGCTGCGCGCCCTGCCGGCCGAGGCCCTGGTGGCGGGCGTGGGGGGAAGCTTCGGACCCATCCCCGACGGGCGTCTGCTGAAGGAGACCCCCACCCAGGCCTTCGCGGCGGGTCGCGCAGCCGACGTCCCTCTGGTCATCGGCTGGAACTCCGGCGAGGACTCGCTGATGGGCCCCTGGCGGCCGGAGATGGCCCGCGCCATCCCCGAGGGGGCGCGGAAGATCTACGCCGCCGAGGCCGCCCGGGGCGACGAGGCCCTGGCCCGGGCCGTCTTCACCGATAACCTGATGGGCGCCCCTGCGCGCTGGATCGCCCGGCAGGCGGCCTCCGGCGCCCCGGCCTGGCTTTACCACTTCTCCTACGTGGGAACCCGGTTCCGGCCCTTCACCGACCGGGCGGCCCACGCGGCGGAAATCCAGTACGTCTTCCAGTACTGGGGCCGACGGACGCCCATGTCGGCGGTCTCAGAGGAGGACCGGGCCATGGCCGTGCTGATGAACGGCTGCTGGGCCGCCTTCGCCAGGACCGGCCGCCCGGACTGCCCCAGCGGCCAGGCCTGGCCCGCCTATTCGCGGGATGCGGACACCCTGCTGGAGTTCGGTCGCGAGACGGGCCTGAGGACTGGCTTCCAAGCGAGTCGCCTGGACTTCCAGGAGGCCAGAACCCTGCCAGGACTAACCCTGCCCTGAGCCGCGCCCACATCTACTGTCCTCAAGGGGAAGGAGCCGGCGAAGCGGAGTGAGGGGTCTGCGGCGTTCCAGCTGACCTCCTCGGACCCGGGGCCCTGGCCCTGGGCAGGGACTTCTGCACCCAGTTCGGAGCCGTGCGGGTCAGACGTCTGCGATCCGAAGACACCTGAACCGGGGCTCCCACCCCGCCTTGGGCGGCAGCGCCTCCACGGCAAAGCCAAGCCTCAGATAGAAACCTGTCGCTCCGGGGTGCGTTTCAGCGTGAATCGGCAGGCCTGGGTGAGCCCTGCAAATCGCCCCTACGAGCGCTCGTCCGTACCCGGAGCCCTGGCGACCTGGCGCCACAGCGATATGGGTGATCTCCACCCCTTCCTGGTCCTGTCGAAATCCCGCCGACGCCACCTGGACTGTATTGACGATCGCCTCGACCAGTCCCCGGCCGGGTTCGTCCCGATAGGTAGCGCGGACCCGCGCCATCTTTTCGGACGTGGGATGCCCGACAGCGGCCGCCAAGATTTTCCAGAATTCCTCATCCCCGCCGTCTGGTGGAAGGAATCGAACCTTGTACGCCTTCATGCCGACTCTCCCTGCCGGTCCAACCAAGGTGCGTCTGCGGGGATCGGGAACCGGGGAAACCAGGCTAAGTGATCTCCGACCGACAGCAAGCCCCCCATCGTTAAACCCCTTTCAAAGTTTAGGGCTAAGGGTGTGGCCGACCCAGACTAGGACCCCTCATGATTCGCGCCCGCAGAGCCCGCATCGTCGCCACCCTTGGGCCGGCGAGCCGTAAGCCGGAGCAGATCATCGCGCTGGCCCGGGCGGGCGCCGATGTCTTCCGGGTCAATTTCAGCCATGGCGAGCACGCCGACCACGCAACGGCGATCGCCCGGGTCCGGGCCGCCGAGGCCGAGGTGGGGCGGCCCCTGGCCGTCCTGGCCGACCTGCAGGGCCCCAAGATCCGGCTGGGCGAGTTCAAGGACCGGCGGGTCGAGCTGACGCGCGGCCAGGCCTTCCGGCTGGACCGGGATCCCACCCCCGGCGATGCCCGGCGGGTCTGCGTCCCGCATCCCGAGATCTTCGCCGCCCTGAAGGCCGGCGCGGATGTCCTGTTGGATGACGGCAAGGTCCGGCTGAGGGTGGTGCGCCATGGCGAGGACTTCGCCGAGACCGAGGTGATCAGCGGCGAGGCCCTGTCGGACCACAAGGGCCTGAACCTGCCGGGCCTGGCCATTCCCATCCCCGCCCTGACCGAGAAGGACCGGGTCGACCTGGACTTCGCCCTGGCTCAGGGCGTGGACTGGGTGGCCCTGTCCTTCGTCCAGCGCGCCGCCGACATGGCCGAATTGAGGCAGATCGTCCTGGGCCGGGCCGGGGTCCTGGCCAAGATCGAGAAGCCCGCTGCCCTGGAGGCGCTGGACGAGATCCTGGACCTGTCCGAGGCGGTGATGGTGGCCCGGGGCGACCTGGGGGTGGAGCTGGCGCCGGAGGACGTACCGGTTGTTCAGAAGACCCTGGTCCGCGCCGCGCGGACGCGGGGCATCCCGGTCATCGTGGCCACCCAGATGCTGGAGTCCATGATCCATTCGCCCACGCCCACCCGGGCCGAGGCCTCGGACGTGGCCGCCGCCGTCTATGAGGGCGCCGACGCGGTCATGCTGTCGGCCGAGACCGCCGCAGGGGACTATCCCCTTGAGGCCGTGGGCATGATGGACCGGATCCTGACCCGGGTGGAGCGCGACCCGCGCTGGCCCGAGCTGATGGCCGCCGAGTACCCGGTGGAGGACGCTGACGCCGACGCCCTGGTCGCCGCCGCCCGCCGGGCCGCGGACTCCGCCTCCACGGGGTGCCTGGCCGCCTTCACCACGACTGGCCAGACCGCCCTGCGCCTGTCGCGGGAGCGCCCGCTCCAGCCGACCCTGGCCCTGACCACGCGCCTCGCCACCGCCCGCCGCCTGGCCCTGGCCTGGGGAGTCGAGGCCCGGGTGGTCAGCACCATCACCGACCCTGAGGACCTGGCCCGGGTGGCGGTGGACGAGGCCCTGGCGGCGGGGCTCTGCCCCCCCGGACACCGGGTGCTGATCCTGGCCGGCCTGCCCATGGGATCGCCCGGGGCCGCCAACATCCTGCGCATCGCACACGCGCCCCTGAGGCGCTGAAGCCGGCCGCAAACGAGGGGGTGCAAGCGGCCTCGGTTTGGGCTATTCCCGCCGCCGCGCGCCCGGACCGGCGCATGCCTGCGCCTGCGGGGTGAGACCTTGAAGAACGTGTACACCGGGCTTGTCGGCGACATCGGCGGCACCCACGCCCGCCTGGCCCTGGTCGACGAGGAAGGCCACATCCGCCACCCCGTCACCTATGACGAACGCAACTTTCCGTCCCTGACCGAGGTCATCGCCAGCTACCTGGAGAAGACCATGGGGCGGAAGCGCCCCGAACGCGCGGTGCTGGCCGTGGCCGGCCCCGTGGTCGATGGCGAGATCGAGTTCACCAACAACAACTGGCGGGCGTCCGAAGGCGAACTCTTCGTCGCCTTCGAGTTCCAGTTCGTCCGCCTGATCAACGACTTCGCCGCCCAGGCCCTGGCTGCGCCCCTGCTGCCGGCCGACACCCTGCGGCGGATCGGTCCCGACATCCAGGGGGCGGACTTTGCACCCCTCGTCGTGATGGGCGCCGGCACCGGCTTCGGCGTGGCGGGGCTGGCCCGCTCGGAGCGGGGTGACGTGGAGGTCGCCGGCGAAGGCGGCCATGGCGCCTTCGCCCCGGTCGACGAGACGGAGATCGAGGTCCTGCGCATCCTGACCGGCCGGTTCGGGCGCACCTCCATCGAGCGCATCCTTTCGGGGCCGGGCCTTTTCAATCTCTACCGGGCCCTGGCGGAGATCCAGGGGGCCCCGGCGACCCTGGCGGACGAGACCGCGGTCACCTCCGCCGCCGAGGGCGGCGACGCCCTCGCCGGCGAGACCCTCGACCGCTTCTGCGCCATCCTGGGCTCGGTGGCCGGCGACCTGGCCCTGACCTACGGCGCCCGTGGCGGGGTCTTCATTTCAGGGGGATTGGCCCCGCGCATGGCCGACCGGCTGGAAGCCGGCGAGTTCCGCCGCCGCTTCGAGGCCAAGGGCCGGATGAGCGGCTTCATGGCGCAGATCCCGACCACCCTCATCCAGCATCCCTACGCCGCTTTGGTGGGCGCAGCCGGGGCCCTGAAGCGGCCGGCGGCGGGACTGAGGTGACCCCGGGGGGGCGGGCGGCCCCTCAGAAGACCCCCTCCGTCCCGCTTCGCGGTCCACCTCCCCCTCAAGAGGGGGAGGAATTACC
>JBJTEN010000296.1:0-13114 GCA_046092925.1 Phenylobacterium sp.
GCGGGGGCCTGCGCAGCGGCGGGGCGGGCGAGGTCGGCCGACATTTCGCCGCCCTCGACCGGAATGCGGACCGTTTCTCCCATGGGGTCATCTCCTGTCTGAAACCCGGATGAAGTTAGGCGGCGCCGACCCCTTTCGGAAGTCGCTTTTGCGACCCCTCGGGTCGCGCTATCCTTTCCCCGCCCAAGGCCCGACCCCAGGAGGATCGTCCCATGAAGATCACGGTCGAGATCGACTGCTCCCCCATCGAGGCCCGGACCTTTCTGGGGCTCCCTGACGTCAGCGAACTCAACGCCAGTCTGGTGGCGGAGATGCAGTCCCGCATGAGCGCCAACATGGCCATGCTGTCCCCCGAGGAGCTCATGAAGAACTGGATGGCCTTCGGCGCCGGCGCCCAGGAGCAGTTCTCCAAGCTCATGACCCAGGCGGCCGGGATGGGCATGGGGGCCGCAAGGCCCAGATGACGGACACCATCTTTGCTCCCGCCACCGCCCCGGGGCGGGCGGCGATCGCGGTCGTGCGCCTGAGCGGGCCCCGCGCGGGCCAGGCCCTCGACACCCTGGCCCGTCGCCGCCCGCCGCCCCGGCAGGCGTCGCGTCGGCGCCTTCGGGGGGCCGAGGGCGAGGTCCTCGACGACGCCCTTGTCCTCTGGATGCCGGGCCCTGCGAGCTATACGGGCGAGGACAGCGCTGAGCTCCATCTTCACGGCGGCCCCGCCGTGGTCTCCGGCGTCCTGGAGGCGCTCGCCGCCCTGGGTCTCAGGCTCGCCGAACCCGGCGAGTTCACCCGCCGCGCCTTCGAGAACGGCCGGCTGGACCTGGCGCAGGCCGAGGGCGTGGCGGACCTCGTCGAGGCCGAGACCGAGGCCCAGAGGCGGCAGGCCCTCGCCCAGCTGGACGGCGCCCTGGGCCGCGCCAGGGACGCCTGGCGCGCCGACCTGGTCGAAGCCCTCGCGCTCTTCGAGGCGGCGGTGGACTTTCCGGACGAGGACCTCCCGGCGGATGTGGCCCGACGGGCTCGCCCGGCCCTCGAACGTCTGACAAGAGCCCTGACGGAGGCGGTGGACGGGGTCCGCAGGGCGGAACAGGTCCGGGACGGTTACGCCCTCGCCCTGGTGGGGGCGCCGAACGCCGGGAAGAGCACCCTGCTCAACGCCCTTTCGCGGAGGGACGCGGCGATCGTCACGGCGACCCCGGGGACGACCCGCGACGTCATCGAGGTGTCCCTGCGCCTCGCCGGTTACAAGGTGATCCTCGCCGACACGGCCGGACTGAGGGAGACTGTCGACCTGGTCGAGGCCGAGGGCGTGCGCAGGGCCCGGCGACGGGCCTCCGAGGCGGACGTCAGGCTCTGGGTGGTGGACGGGTCCGGCGGCGCGGACGCGGCCTCCCCGCCGCCCGGCGTCCTGCGTCCGGGGGACCTGTGCCTGGTCGCCAAGGCCGATCTTCCGGTCGGGGACGCCACGTCCCGAGCCCTGGCGGAGGCCGCCGCCCTGGGCCTCGAGCCCCATCGGCTTTCGGCTCACCGGGCCGCCGATGTCGAGAGTCTCGAGGCGGTGCTGACTCAGAAGGTCCTCGCCGCCCTCGGGGCCGCGGAGCCGCCGGCTGCGACGCGTCTGCGCCACGCGGGACTGCTCTCCGAGGCCCTGGTCCGCCTGGAGAGCGCACTGGCCCTCGCCGAGGACCCCGAGCTGGCCGCCGAGGATGTGCGCCTCGCCGCCCGGGCGCTGGACAGGGTCACCGGGCGGATCGGGCCCGAGGACGTCCTGGACCGCATCTTCTCGACCTTCTGCATCGGCAAGTAAGCTGTTTCACGTGAAACACGGTCCGATCTGGTGTATGGCCGCTCCGCCATCAAAATCCCTGGAGATCGGCTTCAGTCCATGTGGGACGTCATCGTCATCGGAGGCGGGCACGCCGGCTGCGAGGCCGCGGCGGCCTCGGCGCGCGTCGGCGCGCGCACCCTTCTCCTGACCCACAGGATCGAGACCGTGGGGGAAATGAGCTGCAACCCGGCGATCGGCGGGCTGGGGAAGGGCCATCTTGTCCGCGAGATCGACGCCCTCGACGGCCTGATGGGCCGGATGGCGGACGTGGCCGGCATCCAGTTCCGTCTGCTCAACCGGTCCCGCGGCGCCGCCGTGCGGGGCCCCCGCGCCCAGATCGACCGACGGCTCTACCGCGAGGCCATGCAGGCGGTGCTGGCGGCTGTCCCGGGCCTGGAAGTCCTCGCCGAGGCGGTGGAGGACCTCGTGGTGGTCGACGGGCGCGTCGCCGGCGTTGTCGGCGCCTCGGGCCGGACCTACCCCGCCGGCCGGGTGGTCCTGACCACGGGGACCTTCCTGAAGGGGGTCATTCACCTCGGAGACCAGAGGATCCCGGCAGGGCGCGCAGGCGAGGCCCCCGCGATTGGCCTCTCAGACCGGCTCTACGGTCTGGGCCTCGGCATGGGGCGGCTGAAGACCGGCACGCCGGCGCGGCTCGATGGCCGGACCATCGCCTGGGATCGCCTGGACAGCCAGGCTGCGGACGATGTCCCGAGCCCCTTTTCCTTCCTGACGGACCGCATCACCAATCCGCAGGTGGCCTGCGGCGTGACGGCCACGACACCGGAGACCCACCGCATCATCGCCGAGCGGCTCTCGGAGTCCGCGGTCTATGGCGGCCGGATCCAGGGCCGGGGGCCTCGGTACTGTCCGTCTATCGAGGACAAGGTCGTCCGGTTCGCGGACCGGACCAGCCACCAGATCTTCCTCGAGCCCGAAGGCCTGGACGACCCGACCGTCTATCCCAACGGCATTTCCACCTCGGTCTCGGCAGAGACCCAGGACCTCTTCCTACGCACCATACCGGGCCTTGAGTCCGTGCGGGTGGTCCTGCACGGCTATGCGATCGAGTACGACTATGTCGATCCCCGCGAGCTGGACCCCACCCTCGAGGTCAAGCGGCTGCCCGGTCTCTACCTCGCCGGCCAGATCAACGGCACCACAGGGTATGAGGAGGCCGCAGCCCAGGGTCTGATGGCCGGCCTCAACGCCGCGCGGTCGGCCGGCGGCGGCGACGCCGCCGTTCTCCGCAGGGACGAGGCCTATATCGGCGTCCTGATCGACGACCTGGTCACCCGGGGCGTTACCGAGCCCTATCGGATGTTCACCAGTCGCGCCGAGTTCCGCCTGACCCTCCGCGCCGACAACGCCGACCAGAGGCTGACGGACACGGGCCTGGCCCTCGGCTGTGTGGGTGTTTCACGTGAAACGGCCTGGACCGCCCGCCGCGCCGAGCTGGAAGCCGCGCGCCGTCTCGCCTCCAGTCTCGTCCTCACCCCGGCGGAGGCGGCCCGGGCGGGGCTTCCCGTCAAGGCCGACGGCCAGAGGCGCAATCTCTCCGAGCTCCTCGCCTATCCCACCATCGGTTTCGAAGACCTGGCGCGGATTTGGCCCCAGATCCGGGCCTGGAGCCCCGCCGTGCGCGAGCAGGTCGAGATCGACGCGGCCTATTCTGGTTATCTCGACCGCCAGGCGGCGGACGCCGAGGCCTTCCGGCGTGATGAGTCCCTGCGGCTTCCGGCGGGCCTGGACTACGCCGCCGTCGGCGGCCTCTCCAACGAAATCCGCGAGAAGCTGGCGGCCATCCGGCCCCTGACCCTGGGCCAGGCCGCCCGGATCGAGGGGATGACCCCCGGCGCCCTGACCGCCCTCCTCGCTCATGCCCGCCGCCACGCCGCCTGAGCCCGGGGCGCCGGGCCCGCTCACCCGGGCGGGCTTTGCGGCCCTGACCGGGGCGGATGAGCGGGCCCTCGACGACCTGGAAGTCTATCGTGGTCTCCTCGAGGACTGGAACCAGAGGATGAACCTGGTCGGTCCGGCGACGCTGCCGGACTTCTGGTCGCGACACGCCCTGGACTCCGCCCAGCTGCTCCCCCTTGCGCCGACCGCCCTCACCTGGGCGGACCTGGGAACAGGCGCCGGCCTGCCCGGGGTGGTGCTGGCCATACTCGGGCGCCACCGTCCCGGTTTCCGCGTCCACCTCGTTGAGAGCATGGCGAAACGATGCCGGTTTCTCGAGGCCGCCGTCGACCGGCTCGGTCTGCCCGCCAGCGTCCATAACGCCCGCGCCGAGGCGCTCGATATGACTGTGGATATCGTGACCTCCCGGGCTTGCGCCCCCCTGGGCAGACTGCTTGGGTACGCGCGGCCCTACTTCCGCAGAGGTGCGACGGGTTTGTTCCTGAAAGGTCAAGATGTTGTGGCTGAATTAGAAGAAGCCACAAGATCATGGGATTTTCAGGTGGAAATCCTGCCCAGCCTGAGCGATGATCGCGGTCGCATCCTTCGCATCCGGAGTTCTGGCCGTGGCCCCCGTCGCTGAAGACACCCGCCCCCTCCGCGTCCTCGTCGTCGCCAATCAGAAGGGCGGCGTCGGCAAGACTACGACGGCGATCAATCTCGGCACCGCCCTGGCGGCCGTGGGCGAGCGCGTCCTGCTGATCGATTCCGACCCTCAGGGCAACGCCTCCACGGGGTTGGGCGTCCCCCGGGCCGAGCGCCGCGTCACCCTCTACGATGTCCTGATGGGGGCCACCCCCCTTCTCGACGCGGTGACGCCGACCCGCCTGCCCGGCCTGGACCTTGCGCCCGCCGACCCGGACCTCTCCGGGGTCGAGATCGAGCTGGGCCAGGAGGCCCGGCGCTCCTTCCGGCTGCGGGACGCCCTCGAGGCGGTGCGGGCGTCGGGGCGCTACACCTATGTCCTGATCGACTGCCCGCCCTCCCTGAATCTCCTGACCGTCAACGCCATGGCGGCGGCGGACGCCGTTCTCGTGCCCCTCCAGTGCGAGTTCTTCGCCCTCGAGGGCCTCAGCCAGCTGATGCGCACGGTCGACCTGGTGCGCGGAAGCCTGAACCCTCGGCTGGAGATCCAGGGGGTCGTCCTGACCATGTTTGACCGCCGCAACCGGCTGTCCGAGCAGGTGGCGGGCGATGTCCGCAGCCATTTCGGCGAGACGGTCTACCAGACGGTGATCCCGCGGAATGTGCGCGTGTCCGAGGCGCCGTCCTTCGGCAAGCCGGTCCTTGTCTACGACATCAACTGCGCGGGCAGTCAGGCCTATCTGAGGCTGGCCCGGGAAGTCGTGCAGCGCGAGCGTGCGCGGCGCCAGGCGGCCTGAGGAGGCCGCGATGGCTGAAAAGCGAGGACTGGGCCGGGGCCTTTCCGCCCTCCTGGGGGAGGCGGCGCCCCCGCCGCCGCCGCCGCCGGGCAGCGTGACCGAGATTCCGATCCACCATATCCATCGCTTCGAAGACCAGCCGCGCGCCCGCTTCGCCCCGGGGGAGATGGAGGCCCTGACGGAGTCCATCCGCGCCAATGGCGTACTCCAGCCCATCCTCGTGCGCGCCCATCCCTTCAACAAGGACCATTTCGAGCTGATCGCCGGGGAGCGGCGATGGCAGGCCGCCCAGCGGGCGGGGTTGCACGCCATCCCGGCCCTCATCCGGCAGATGACCAACGTCCAGCAGCTCGAGGCGGCGATCGCCGAGAACGTGCAGCGGGAGTCCCTGACGCCGATGGAAGAGGCCTATGGCTACCACACCCTGGTGGAGCGGTATGGCCGCACCCAGGCCGAGGTGGCCCAGGCCATGGGCAAGAGCCGGCCGCATGTGGCCAACGCCATCCGCCTCCTTTCCCTGCCCCCCGAGGTTCAGGGCATGGTGTCGGAATCCGAGTTGAGCGCCGGTCACGCCCGGGCCCTGCTGGGGGCGCCCGACCCCCTCGCCGCCGCCCAGCTGGTGGTGCAGCGCGGACTGTCCGTCCGCGAGACCGAGGCCCTGGTCAAGCGCCTGCAGTCTGAGGCGGAGGCCGGTCCTGCGCCGCGGTCCTCGGCCCGGGCGGCCCGGAAGGACGCCGACACCCTGGCCCTGGAGGCGGACCTTTCTGCGGCCCTGGGCCTGAAGGTGGAAATCTCCGACCGGGACGGCCAGGGCGAGGTGCGTATCCGCTACACGGCCCTGGAGCAGCTTGACGAGGTCTGCCGCCGGCTCTCCCGCCGCTAGACCCGTCCCGCCATGTCCGCCCTCTACGACAGGATCGGCGATGGCTATGCGGGCCTGAGGCGGCCCGATTCCAGGATCGCCTCCCGGATCCACGCCGCCCTTGGCCCTGCCCGCAGTGTCCTCAATGTCGGCGCGGGGACGGGAAACTACGAGCCTTCCGGCCTTGACCTCGTCGCCGTCGAACCGTCCCGGGAGATGATCCGCCAGCGTCCGCCCGGCGCCGCCCCCTGTGTCCAGGCCCGGGCGGGCGCGCTTCCCTTCGCCGACGGGACCTTCGAGGCGGCCCTGGCGATCCTGACCGTCCATCACTGGCCGGACCCGGCCGCCGGCCTTGCGGAGATGAGGCGGGTGACCCGGGGCCGGATCGTCATCCTGACCTTCGACCCCGCAGCCCGCCCCTGGCTCACCGGCTATCTTCCGGGCCTTGCGGCCCTGGATGAAGCCCAGATGCCCGCCCTCCGGACCTATGCCGACGCCCTGGGGCCCCTCAGCGTCACGCCCCTGCCGGTGCCCCACGACTGCACCGATGGTTTCCTCTACGCCTACTGGCGGCGACCGGAGGCCTATCTGGATCCGGCGGTCCGCTCGGGCAGCTCGTCCTTCCGCGCCCTCCCCGGCCTGGAGGCGGGCCTAGACCGCCTCAGGGCCGACCTCGACAGCGGCGAATGGGACCGGCGACACGCCGGCCTCAGGGGACTGGAAACCTATGACGCCGGCTACCGGCTGATCGAATCCGGCTGATCCTCCGTAGACGGATTTTTGCCTAGAGCCCGAGGCGCCGCGCCCGGGCGGCGATTTGCAGGGCCAGCCGCTCCGCGATGAGATCATCCGGCGCGCGCGCCGTCTTGCAGGCCCGGTCCGCCGCCAGGATGTCGCCCGAGACGGATTCCAGGGCCACCAGGCTCCAGGCCCTCGCCTGCCTCAGGAACTCCCGCTCATCCTTCCAGAAGACGCCGGAGGCCTTGGCCGCCTCCTGGAGGCCCGCCCCATTCCCTGACAGGGTCAGAACCCGGCGCAGCCTGCCCAGGTGCTGGCCCAGGGCCCGCACCGCGCCGACGCCGGACACCCCTTCCTGGGCGGCGCGCCTCAGACCCGACTGGGCCTCGGCGAGGCGACCTCCGAAGGCGTCGGAGGCGGCGTTCGCCAGGGACGCCTCCGGCTCGACCCCGAGAAACGGCTCCAGCTCCCTGGGTCCGGCGACCGCCCCGGAGCCCGGGCCCAGAAAGAGGGCGAGGCGCTCGATCTCCCGTCGGGCGACGCCCCTCTCGTGGGGAAGACGCGAAACGAAGAGGGCGAGGGCTTCCGCGTTCAGGCTGACCCCGTCCTTCGCCAGGGCTTCCCGGGTCATGCGCGCGACATCTCCCGCCTCATCCTCGTAGCAGGGGATGACCGCGCAGGCCTCCGCCTTCTCGGCGGCCCGGCGAAGCGCGGAGTCCCTCCCGAGCGCCCCGGCCTCGACCAGAAGGAAGGCCTCCGGATTGAGCTCCCCGGCCAGGAGCCGGCCCAGCGCCTCCACCGCGAGCTTTTCGCTCGCCGCCCGCTCTCCGGAGAGCCGGAGGCGGACCAGCCTTCGCCCGCCCATCAGGGACTGGGCCGCCAGTTCACCCTCCAGCCGCGCGTCGTCTCCGGCAAGATCGCCCTCGGTGAGCAGGGCCACATTGAAGGGATCTTCCGGATCCTCGGTCACGCCGCGGGCGAGCTGGGCGGCCCGCTCCCGGACCACGCCGAGGTCACGCCCATAGATGACGGCGGCCCTGACGCGCGGATCCGGCCGGGCCAGGAACTTCTCGAGGTCGGGCCTGCGGCTGAGGATCACCCCGGTCAGGATCCCTGACCCGCCAGGAAGGCGGCGAGTTCGAGGTGGATCCGCCGCGCCGCTTCCTGGGCCGCGCGGGCCTGGGCGCCCTGCTGGGCGATGACGGAGGCGTAGGGCTGATCCGCCGAGTCGTAGGAGAGCTCGACCCGCACCCGACCGGTCTTGAGCGGCTCGCCAGCCCCGGGGACGCTGAGCGTGTAGGCGGCGGTCAGAACATATTCATAGCGGGTCGCGACGTTATCCACCCGGACCCCCCGGGGATACCGGAGTTCGGACAGGGCCAGTTCAAGCCGATAGGCGGGCGCCAGACTGGCCCGGCGACCGAGGGCGTCATCCAGCTGTTCCCGGAGCAGCGCCCCGGCCCGGCCTTCCGGGGTCATCACCTCCACCGCCGCCAGACCCGCCCCCAGGTCCGGGGTCGCGTAGAGCGGGGTGAAGCCGCAGCCGGTCAGGGCCAGGCCGGCGACCAGGGCCAGGCCCCGAAGAAAGGCTCCGCGCCGCCTCATCCTGCGACCACGATGTTGACGATGCGGTCCTTCACCACAATCACCTTGCGGATGCTCAGGCCCCCAAGACGCCGAGCCGTCTCCGGATCGTCAAGCACCATCTTCTCGACGGCCGCCGGTTCGGCGCCGGCGGGCGCGCGAATCTCCCAGCGCCGCTTGCCGTTGACCTGGACCGGAAGAGTGACCTCCGCATCCCGCGTCAGGGCCGAGTCAAAGTCTGGCCAGGGCGCCGCCGCCACCAGGCCCTCGCCGCCGATCCGGGCCCAGCACTCTTCGGCCAGGTGCGGGGTGAAGGGTCCAATCAGGCGGGCGAAGACCGACAGGGCCTCGGCCCGCTCGGCCAGGACGGCCGCCGGCGCACCCTCCGCCTTGTGTTCGCGCAGGAGGTTCAGGAACTCGTAGAGCCGGGCGATGCCGGAATTGAACCGGAAGGTCTCGATGGCCTCGGTCATGGCGCGGGTCAGCCGGTGGGTGGCGCGCCGCAGGGCGAGGGCGTCCGGGTGCTCCGGATCCGGGGCGTGAGGCCCGGCCGGCTGGCTCTCGAACTCGGCCCATACGCGGTTGACGAAGCGCCAGGCGCCCTCAACCCCCGCATTGGACCACTGGGCGTCCCGTTCCGGCGGAGAATCCGACAGGACGAACAGCCTGGCGGCGTCGACCCCGTAGACTTCGAAGATTTCACCCGGGGAGACGGTGTTCTTCTTCGACTTCGACATCTTCTCGGGATCACCGATCACCACCGGCTCGCCACTGGCGGCAAGCCGGGCCCGTCGTGTCCGCCCCTCGCTCTCGATGACGACCTCGCCCGGCTCGACCCATTCCCCGCCCTGACGCCGGTAGGTCTCGTGGGTGACCATTCCCTGGGTGAAGAGGCCTGCGAAGGGCTCCCGAACCGACAGATGGCCGGCATCCGCCAGGGCCTTGGTGACGAAGCGGGCGTAGAGCAGGTGCAGCACGGCGTGCTCTATGCCGCCGATGTACTGGTCCACTGGCAGCCAGTAGTCGGCGGCGGCCTGTTGGATTGGTTCGGCGGCCCCGACGTCCGTGAATCTCGCGAAGTACCAGGAGGAGTCCACGAAGGTGTCGAGGGTGTCGGTCTCCCTGAGAGCCGCCGCTCCGCAGGACGGGCAGGCGACGTGCTTCCAGGTCGGGTGACGATCCAGGGCGTTCCCGGCCTTGCCGAAGAAGATGTCCTCCGGATGGGCGACGGGCAGGGACGCCTTCGGGACCGGGACCACGCCGCAGGACGGGCAATGGACCACCGGGATGGGGCAGCCCCAGGCCCGCTGGCGCGAGACGCCCCAGTCCCTGAGGCGGAAGACGGTGGCGCCTTCGCCGGCGCCGTCCGTCTCCAGTCGCGCAATGGCCGCAGCCTTGGCGGACTCGATGTCCAGGCCGTCCAGGAAGCCGGAGTTGAACAGGACTCCGCCGCCCGTCCAGGCCTCCTCGCCCACCTCGAAGGCCGCCGGGTCCGCCCCCGGGGGCAGGACGACCGGTCTGACCGGCAGGCCATACCTGCGGGCGAAGTCCAGGTCGCGCTGGTCGTGCGCGGGGCAGCAGAAGATCGCGCCCGTCCCGTAGTCCATCAGGATTAAGTTGGAGATCAAGACCGGCAGCTCCAGATCCGGATCGAAGGGATGCCGGACCTTCAGCCCGGTGTCGAATCCCAGCTTCTCCGCCGTTTCCACCTCGGCCTCGGAGACTGCGCCCTGGCGGCAGGCCTCGATGAAGGCCGCCGCCTGCGGATTGCCCGCAGCGACCTCCGCGGCGAGGGGATGGTCGGCGGCGATACCGACAAAGGCGGCGCCGAAGAGGGTGTCGGGCCGGGTGGTGTAGACCTCGAGGCCGTCGGTCCGCGCCGGGTCGCTGAAACGGAAGCGGAAACGGGCGCCCCGCGACCTGCCGATCCAGTTCTCCTGCATGGTCCGGACCTTCTCGGGCCAGCGCTCCAGGCCCTTGAGGTCATCGGTCAGGGCGTCGGCATAGTCGGTGATCCGCAGGAACCACTGGCTCAGGCGCCGCTTCTCGACCACCGCGCCCGAGCGCCAGCCCCGGCCATCGATCACCTGCTCGTTGGCCAGGACGGTCTGGTCGACGGGGTCCCAGTTGACCAGGCTCTCCTTGCGATAGACCAGGCCCTTCTCGAAAAGGTCCAGGAACCAGGCCTGCTGCAGGCCATAGTACTCCACGTCGCAGGTGGCGAACTCCCGGGACCAGTCGATGGACAGGCCCAGCTCCTTCAGCTCGCTGCGCATCCGGGCGATGTTGTCATAGGTCCAGCCCTTGGGATCGACCCCCCGCTCCATGGCGGCGTTCTCGGCGGGCAGTCCGAAGGCGTCCCAGCCCATGGGGTGCAGGACATTGAAGCCCCGGGCGCGCTTGTACCGGGCGACGACGTCGCCCAGGGCGTAGTTGTGCACATGTCCCATGTGCAGGCGCCCCGACGGATAGGGGAACATCTCCAGCACGTAGTACTTCGGCCGGGACGGGTCGGGAGGTCCGGCGCGGAAGGCGTCCGCGGCCTCCCAGGCGCGGCGCCATTTCGGTTCGGTGTCTTTCGGGTTGTATCGGGTCATGGCGGTCATACCGTCGGATCAGGTCACGGGGGAGGGCGCGGACCGGCCCCGGGGCGCGGTCCGGTCCGTCAGGGCCGGTGAGCGGGTCCGGGAGGGTCGGTCGCGCGCCGGACGTCAGCCGGGAACGTCGGAAAGTCGGACCTGGCGCGCCCGGGTGAGGATCGCATTCTCCAGGTCGATCTCGGTCTGGGTGTTGACCTGAGCGTCCGTCCAGCTTCCGGAGGAGTCCCGGGTCTGCCGGAACAGGGCGACGTTCAGGCCGTCGGCCCTCAGCCGGCTGTCGAGGATGTAGACTGTCGCCTTGAACCTCTCGTCCGGCTTTTCAGGGTTCACATACCAGTCGGTGATGATGACCCCGCCATAGGGATCGGCGGAGGCGAGCGGCATGAAGGACAGGGTGTCCAGAGCCGCCCTCCAGAGATAGCCGTTCACGGAGATCAGGGGCCTGGCGGCCTCCGGCCTGGCGCCGCCCAGGAGAGGAAAACCTCCTGACGCACCGCCCCGGACGGTCTCGGGCCCGCTCCGGGACGCGCAGGCCCCGAGCGAACCGATGGCGAGGATCGCCAGGCCCGCCAAGAGGCTTTTCTTCAGGACTCCGGTTTCCGACGGCATCCGCACCGCTCCAAAGACTTCAGGGCCCGGGCCAAAGGACGCGGGCCGGCGCCACCCCGCGCCGCGCCCTCTATATCAACGCCCGGACGGGCGCCAAACAGGAATCGCGTGGCCCCGCCGCCACACGCGAGACCCTAAACCCCCCTTTCGCCTCGGCCGCAGGTTGACCCGCCGCGTCGCCTGCCCCTAGATCGCTCAAGCCCTTTTTCGGGCGCTTTTGGCTGGCAAACAGTCAAAGCCATCATTCAGGTGAGTGTTCGGGTGTCGCTTCGGGACGGGAAAATCCAGCCTTTCAAGGGCTCCGCGCTTGCGGTCGCCGGCGCGTTTCTCGTGCTAGGCGCAGGGTCGGTCGCGTTGGCGGACCCGTCCAGCGCCCGGTCTGATTTCACGGTCCGCGTCGACCAGGCGGCGACGCCCGCCGGCGGCACCTCCCTGAGCTGGGACGCCCGCAAGGGTCGATGGGGCATGACGCTCAACGTGGAGTCTCCCCAGACCCGCGAGGCCGACTGGTCCGACGTCAAGGCGGGCGCCTATTTCCGCGTCTCTCCCAGTCTGAGCATTGGCGGCGCCGTGTCCATGGGGGACCAGGCCGGTCAGCCCGAGGCCTGGCGGAAGATCGCCCCCAAGCAGCAGGCCCCCCGCGTCCGCCTCGAGACCGCCTTCAAGTTCTGATCCAGGCCCTGCGCCTCGTGACCCTGCGCCTCAGGCGTCTGCGTGAAGGTCGACGCCGGCGAGTCCTGACGCCGGTGTGAGCCGAAGTCGTCCCGCCGTGACATTGCTGACGCCGCCCAGGGCGTAGACCGGAGCGCGGGCCCGTCGCGCGAGCTGTGCAAACCGCAGGACGCCCAGGGCGGGGCCCGCCGAGCGGGACGCCGAGGGAAACACCGCCGAAACGACGAAGGCGTCGATCCCGGGCCGCCGGGCGGCGGCGGCCGAGTGCGCGGCGGCGGTGACGATCCAGCCTCGCCGGCGCAGGCGCGGCGCCTGACCGGCCATCCGTTCCGGAAGGTGAAGCCCCTGGGCCTTGCATCGCATGGCCAGCCCTCGGTCCGCCCCGATCAGGAGGACGAGCCCGCGGCGGCGGGCGATGGCGGACAGCTCGAAGGCGATGCGGCCGGCGTCAGGCGCCCCGAAGCTTCGATAGACAAGGCCCGTCCCCCGGGGCAGCCGCCGGGCCAGGGCCGCCGGGTCCGGGGTCCGGTCCGGATCGGTGAAGACCAGCAGGGGCGGCGGGGACTTTCCCCGCCGCCGCCGACGGCCTAGGAAGGCCGCTGTCCGCCTGACGGTCCAGAATCCCGAAATGTCCGCTTCTCCCGCACTCGACGCCATCCTAGCCCGAATCGCCGCCGCGATCAGGGCGTGGGCCAGTTTCTCGCGGTCGAGGGTCTCGATCACGTCGAAGAACGCGAGGGCCTCCTGCGCCTTGTTCGTCTGCAAGGGCCCGATGAGCCGGAGCTCAAGCCCCTCGCGGCGCCCCGCCCAGCGTTGCGCGGCCTCCTGGACGCGATTCTCTCCGAAGACATTCTGGCCGGCGGCGACGACCGGGGCGACGGCC
>JBJTEN010000297.1:0-11623 GCA_046092925.1 Phenylobacterium sp.
CCCAAACCGTCACCCTGGCGAGCAGGTCCCGTTGCTCCAGAAAGCCCCGGCCTTCCGATGCGATGCGTCTTGCAAGATGGAGAACGGCCCCGGTGAAGAGCACCAGGTAGATTGCGGCCCCCGCACCCCGAATGACCCCCGGCGCATCCAGCACCCCCAACCTGCGGGCGTTTCTCAGGGCCAGGGCGAGGAGACCGGCGCAGGCCGCCAGGACAAGCCAGCCCATGACGGGCGGATAGACGATCAGGTGGTCATTGAAGGTGTGCGAGAAGGCCTGGTCCGGTCCCCGTTTGGGAAGGGACGCAGACATCGCGGTGGCGAGGGCGATTGCGGTGACCTGGTCGCCCATGTGCTGCAGGCTTCCTGCATCCAGGTTCCCGGGCGTGGAAGTTGGGGCGTGATAGTCAAACTGGCGCCCGATGAAGGCGAAGTTCAGCCCGTCGACCCCCGCCGCCCGCGACACGGTGAAGTCCGTGTCATTCGGCATGGCGGAATAGACCAGGACCGAAAGTGACGAGGCCGAGGGCTTATGGGCGACCGACTGCAGGAGTTCTATGGCTCCGCGGTTTCGCGGGGCGGTCTGGAACATCTGCGCCTGCCCGCCTCCGCCCCGCGCCTCGAGATTGACCAGAAGCCCGATCCGACCGGCGAGCGGGTGGCTGTCAAAGAAGGCCTCTGCGCCGAGGAGCCCCGCCTCCTCGCCGTCGGTCATGAGGAAGACGACGTCCCGCTCTGGCTTTCCATGGGCTCGCAGGACCCGTGCCACCTCCAGCGCCGCAGCGACTCCCGCCGCGTTGTCCGCCGCCCCGGGCGAGTTTCTCACGCTGTCATAATGCGCCATGAAAGCCAGCGCCGGCGCGGAGCGGTCACGACCCGGAAGAACGCCGATGATGTTCTCCACCGGTCCGCCGAGAAAGACGGGATCGGAAGTCCGCGCCGTCGCCCGGCGAAGGCTGAACTGTGTCTGGACCTGGGTTTCGAGCCCGGACGCAGCCATTCGCTTGAGAATGTATTCCCTTACGCGAGCATTGGCGGCCGACCCGATCGGATGGGGTTCCCTCGCGATCACCTCGATATCGGCCTGGGCCCGTGCAGCCGAGAACACTGTCGCGGGCGCATCCGCCGGGAGCGCTGCGGGAAGACGTCCAGCGAGTCCCGCAAGCCCGAGGGCGACCCCAATGACCGCAATCAGAGCAGTAAGCCGGACCATGCTGAGTTTCCCTTCCCAACCGCCCGAGGGCCTGGCGCGAATACCGGCCTCAAACAGGAACGCCCGCCGTGGGGGCGGGCGTCTGTCAGATCCATGCAGGTCGCCGTCAGGCGGCGGCCTGGCCTTCCATCGGGTCGCGAAGGACGTAGCCGCGGCCCCACACAGTCTCGATGTAGTGCTTGCCGTCGGCGGCCGCCGCCAGCTTCTTGCGCAGCTTGCAGATGAAGACGTCGATGATCTTGAGTTCCGGTTCGTCCATGCCGCCGTAGAGATGGTTCAGGAACATCTCCTTGGTCAGGGTGGTGCCCTTGCGGAGAGAGAGGAGCTCCAGCATCTGGTACTCCTTGCCGGTCAGATGCACCCGGTTGTTGTTCACCTCCACCGTCTTGGCGTCGAGGTTGACGAGGATGTCTCCGGTCCGGATCACGGACTGGGCGTGGCCCTTGGAGCGCCGGACCACCGCGTGAATCCGGGCGACCAATTCCTCTTTGTGGAAGGGCTTGGTCATGTAGTCGTCGGCGCCGCCGCCAAGCGTTTTGACCTTGGTGTCGATTTCGGAGGTGCCGGAGAGGATCATGATCGGCGTGTCGATCTTGCCGACGCGCAGGTTCCGGAGCACGTCCATCCCGCTCATGTCCGGCAGATTGAGATCCAGAAGGATCAGATCGTAATCGTAAATCTTGCCCAGATCGACGCCTTCCTCGCCCAGGTCGGTCGTATAGACGTTGAACCCCTCGGACTTGAGCATCAATTCAATGCTCTGAGCCGTCGCGCTGTCATCCTCGATCAGCAGTACGCGCATACTCGCCTCCTTGCCCCTCTCGCTCCGGCCCTGATTCGCTTCTCGACAGGGCCCAGCAGCGTCACCCTGCCAGAGGGTTAATTTAAGAAAGGTTAACTCGGTAACCTTGATGGCGAAATCGTTAACCCGGTTTGCGAATCACCTGCAAGCCCCGCCATCCCTGCGGCCGTTCACGGCGGTTGAATCTTTTGTGAGTGGACGTTTCGGGCGAACACCTGTGGCGCGACCGCACTGGCGAAGCGACAGCCGAAACCCATATCCTCTTGTGCTGGCGATCCCGCCGGCTGGCACGAGGGTGTAGTGATGTCCCTGGATCTGGATGCTGATCCCGGTCCCGCAGGCCTTGCGGAAGCGGGCGCCGGGCTGTCCCCCGCAGACGGAGCGGACGAGATCGACCTCTCCGCACCTCTGGAGGCGCTTCCCGTCCAGCCTTTCAGCCTTTCCGACGAGGTTCGCTTTCATCCTGCGCGAAGCTTTGGCGCAGCCGTTTTCGCCGGTATCGCTCTCGGGCTGCTGATGGGTCGCTCGCTGCAGACCCTCCGTCCATCGAGAAGCTCGGCCTGAGGCGGTCTATCAACCGCGGTCTTCACAGCCGATTAAGGCTGTAGGAAACACTCTCTGAGATCCGAGTCGCTGGGGGAGTCTGCGTCGTGCAGAACCTTGTCGAAGCCATCGAGAAGGTCGAGCCCCTGGTCGTCACAGGTCGGGTCGCCGCCGTCTCCGGTCTCCTTATCGAAGCCCGGGGCGGAATGACGCGGCTCGCGGTCGGGGCCCGTGCGGAGATCTCCCGGCGGGGCGCCGCGCCTCTTCCCGCTGAGGTTGTGGGGTTTCGGGAGTCCAGGGCGCTTCTCATGCCCTTTGGTCCCGTCGAGGGGGTGGCGCCGGGCGCCGCGATCCACATCCGGTCCGAAGGCGCCAGCGTTCATCCCACCACCGCCTGGCTGGGGCGTATCGTGGATGCGTTCGGCGACCCTATTGACGGCAAGGGGTCTTTGCCCAAGGGGCTCGCCGCCTATCCCCTGCGCGCCTCGCCTCCGCCCGCCCACGCTCGCGATCGCGTCGGGCGGCGCCTGGATCTTGGCGTGCGGTCAATGAATGTCTTCACCACCTGCTGTCGGGGCCAGCGTTTGGGCGTGTTCGCCGGCTCCGGCGTGGGCAAGTCGGTGCTGCTGTCCATGCTTGCCCGGCAGGCGGAGTGTGACGCCGTGGTGGTGGGTCTGATCGGCGAGCGAGGCCGTGAGGTTCGTGAGTTCATCGAGGAGACTCTTGGCGAGGAAGGACTGAGGCGGGCCGTCGTCGTCGTCGCAACCTCCGACGAACCCGCCCAGAAGCGAAGGCAGGCCGCCTACATGACCCTGGCCATCGCCGAGTACATGCGGGACCAGGATCTGGAGGTTCTGTGCCTCATGGACTCGGTCACTCGCTTCGCCATGGCCCAGCGCGAAATCGGTCTGGCCGCCGGAGAGCCGCCTACCACCAAGGGTTACACGCCCACGGTCTTCACCGAGCTGCCGAAGCTTCTGGAGCGAGCCGGTCCTGGTCCCATCCGGCCGGACGGCGCTCCGGCGGGGCCCATCACCGGGCTCTTCACGGTCCTGGTGGACGGTGACGACCACAACGAGCCCATCGCGGACGCCGTCCGCGGCATTCTGGACGGCCACATCGTCATGGAGAGGGCCATCGCCGAACGCGGGCGCTTCCCGGCCATCAATGTCCTGAAGTCGATCAGCCGCACCATGCCCGGCTGCCAGGACACGCGGGAGCGGGCCATCGTCCGCGACGCCCGACAGGTCATGTCGGCCTATTCCAACATGGAGGAACTGATCCGCATCGGAGCCTACCGAACCGGAGCGGATCCCCTCGTCGATCGTGCGATCACTCTCAACCCGGCGGTGGAGGCCTTCCTGGGACAGGACAAGGATGAGGTGTCGAGTCTCGCGGACTCGTTCACGCGTCTTGAACAGATCCTTGCGGGTGCGCCCTCGTGAGCTGGGACCAGAGCCTGATCCGGATCGCCGGATACGAAGTGGAGATCCGGCAGAAGCGTCTCGCCGAGGTGGTGGCCCGTCGGGAAGGCGCCGAGATGCGGCTTGCATTGCTTGACGCAGAGATCGAGGGGGAGGCCGCCTTCGTCCGGAGCGAGCCTTCCGCGAGCTTTCACCACCCCGGCTACCTGGCGGGGAGCAAGGTGCGCCGGATGCGCATCCTGGGTGACATCGACCTTCTCATCGCCGAGGAAAGGGGGGCCCGGGACGCCCTCGCGGAAGCTTTCGAATCCCAGAAGAAGTATGAGCATGTGGCCGACGCCCTGGCTCGTCGGAAGGCTCTGGAGGCCAACAGGCGGGAAACCGCCGAGCTGGACGAACTGGGAGCCCGCCAGGCTGCGCGTGGCTCGGCCGCCGGCTCCTGAGGCCTACTTTTCCGCCGACGGCGGAGTGAGGTCCGGATCGTTTGCGCGGCGCAGGGCGTGAATGTCGTCGCTGAGGCGGAACAGGGCGACATAAAGCTCGCAGAACGCCCGCCAAAGCAGGGCCAGCACCCCGATCACGAGGAGCCCGCCCACGAGAACCCCGAATCCGAGCAGGAAGCCGAAGGGGGACTGTTCGCGGATCGCCACGCCGACCGCGGCTCCAATGAAGCCGAAGCCGACCAAAGCCGTGACGCCGAGTCCGGACCAATAGATCAGGTGGATGACCTGCCGGGTCATCAGCGTCTCGAAGGACATCAGATCCCAAAGCATGTCGGTCGTGAACCTGGCCGGCCGGCTGTTCGGTTTCGGATCAAACATCAGCTTTCCACTTGAAAAAGGGGCGCCGCCGGCGACGGGGACCTCGCTAGCAGGCCCTTCCCGCGCCTGCAACTCGCCCGGGGACCTCGAAACAGGCACATCAGATTACGCCGACGGTCTTGAGCCGGGCTCTCGGATGGACCTCATTCTGGCTCATGACCGGGGTTTGGCCCCTGAAGCGTTCAATCAGCGAACGGACATAGGGACGGATGCCGGGGCTCGTGAGCAGGACCGGGGACTCCCCGATCTGAGCCGCGCGCTCAAATCCATCGCTCACGCTACGGATGAACTCCTGCAGGCGGGACGGCGCCATGGAGAGCTGGCGATCCTCGCCCGCCCCCACCAGGGACTCCGCAAAAGCGTTCTCCCATTCGGGGGACAGGGTGATGATGGGAAGGGCGCCGTCGTCCCCGCGGTGAGCGAAGCAAAGCTGCCTGGACAAGCGGGCCCGGACCTGCTCGACCAGATTGGTCAGGGACCCGCTATGCGGCGCCGCCTCGCTCAGGCCCTCCAGGATCGAGGGCAGGTCGCGGATGGACACGCGTTCACGGAGCAAGGCTTGCAGAACCCGCTGGATTGTCGTGACCGAAACGACGGAAGGCACAATGTCATCGACCAGCTTCTTATGCTCTGCGGGCAGGTCCCGAAGCAGCTTCTGAACCTCCGCGTAGGAGAGCAGGTCGGGCATGTTCTCCTTGAGAATCTCGGTCAGGTGGGTTGTCAGGACTGTCGAGGGATCGACGACCGTGTAACCCCGGAAGGCGGCTTCCTCCCGCAGGCTTTCCTCGATCCATGTGGCCGGAAGCCCGAACGCGGGCTCGCGCATGTGTTCACCCGGCAGTTCGACCTGGCCGCCCCGTGGGTCCATGGCCATGAGCGACCCCAGTCGGACCTCTCCGGCGCCCGACTCGAGTTCCTTGATGCGGATCAGGTAGGCCTGGGAGGCGAGCCGCATGTTGTCCAGGATCCGGACCGGCGGCATCACGAAACCATACTCTGCGGCGAGTGTCTTTCTCAGGGCCTTGATCTGGTCCGTCAGCCGGCGGCCCTCGAGATCGTTGATGAGGGGCAGGAGGCCGTACCCAAGTTCGATCTTGATCTCGTCCATGGCCAGAGTCTGGGCGATGGGCTCCTCGACCTCTTCGCTCGGCGATACCGGTTCTGTCACGCCAAGGACCTCCGCCAGCCTTGTGTCCGAAGATCTTCGCCAGGCCAGCAATGCCGCGCCGATCGAGAGAAGTGCGAAGGGGATCACCGGCATGCCCGGAATGAGGGCGAGCACTCCTGACGAGGCGGAGACCATGCCCAGGCTGATGGGGTTCATGGCCAGCTGGGTGACCAGCGCCTTGTCTGTGGTTCCGTCCACCCCCGCGCTCGAGACGAGGAAGCCCGCGGCGATCGACACGATCAGCGCCGGGATCTGGGTCACCAGCCCGTCGCCGATGGTCATCAGGGTGTAGGTGGTGGCCGCCTCGCCGAGCTGCATTCCATGCTGAAGGGTCCCGATCAGGATGCCGCCGATGATGTTGATCGCGACAATGATCAGCCCGGCGATTGCGTCGCCCCGGACGAACTTGGAGGCGCCGTCCATCGAGCCGAAGAAGGTGGATTCCTGCTCCAGCTCCTTGCGTCGGCGACGGGACTCGTCCTGGTCGATAAGCCCTGCGGAGAGGTCGGCGTCGATCGCCATCTGCTTGCCGGGCAGGGAGTCCAGGCTGAACCGCGCCGCCACCTCGGCGATACGACCTGAGCCCTTGGTGATCACCACGAAGTTCACGATCACGAGGATCGCAAAGACGATGAGGCCGATGGTGAAGCTGCCGCCGGTCATCAGTCGGCCGAAGGCCTCGATGACCTGCCCCGCCCCGTGGACGCCCTCGTGGCCGTGGGAAAGGATCAGCCGGGTCGAGGCGATGTTCAGCGCCAGGCGGAACAGGGTCGTGACCAGCAGAACAGTCGGAAAGGCGGTGAAGTCCAGCGGCTTCTTGATGAACAGAGAGGTCATCAGGATCAGGACCGATGAGGCCAGGGAAATGGCCAGCAGCGCGTCCAGCAGGAAGGGCGGGACCGGAATGATCAGAAGGATCAGGATCGCCACAACGCCCAGGGCGAGCGCCACCTCGCCCCGGCTCAGCCATTGGATGACCAGGGCGGGAGTCAAGCTCTGCCGGGAGGATGCGCCTAGGGGCGTGTCGGTCACGGGTCAGGTCCTCAGGCGGCGCTCGCGCCCATCTGCGGAGCCGGAACGCTCACCCCCGCCTCGGAGTACTCCTTCAGCTTGTTCCTGAGGGTGCGTATCGAGATGCCGAGGATGTTGGCGGCATGGGTCCGGTTACCGAGGCAGTGCTCGAGCGTCTCGAGAATGAGCTGCTGTTCCATGGCGGCGACAGTCTGGCCGACAAATCCGCGGGAGACCGCTTCAGCAGCGCTGACCGCCGCCTGCGCCGTCCGGACCGCCGGGTCGGCGGGTCCGAGGGGCTGGCCGTCCGGAAGACGGATGGCCGTTTCGTCGATCTCCGGGCCGACGGCGAGGAGGACCGCCCTGTGCATGGCGTTCTCAAGCTCCCGGACGTTCCCCGGCCACCGGTGGGCGAGCAGCCTGCGTCGCGCCTCGGCCGAGAGCGCCCTCGGGGGAACTCCGTTCGCCGCCGCGTACTTCCGGATGAAGAACTCCGCCATGGGGAGGATGTCGCCAGTGCGTTCGCGCAGGGGCGGCAGCCGAAGATTGACCACGTTCAGTCGGTAGAGCAGGTCCTCGCGGAAGGTGTTCTCCGCCACCGCCCGGGTCAGGTCGCGGTTCGAAGTCGCGAGGATCCGGATATCGACCTTCACCGGCTGGGCGCCGCCGACACGATCGATCTCCCGCTCCTGGATCGCCCTCAACAGCTTGGCCTGAAGCCTGGCGTCCATCTCCGAGATCTCGTCGAGGAGCAGAGTGCCGCCATTGGCTTCCTCGAACTTGCCGATCCGGCGCGCCAGGGCGCCGGTGAAGGCGCCCTTCTCATGGCCGAAGAGCTCGCTTTCGAGGAGGTTCTCGGGGATCGCTGCGCAATTGACAGAGATGAAGGGCTTGCTGCTGCGCCGAGACTTCAGGTGAACGTGACGCGCAACGATCTCCTTTCCGGAACCGCTCTCGCCGGTGATGAGGATCGAAGCGTCTGAGGGGGCGACCTGCTCGGCCATGGCGATGACGGCGCGCATGGCCGGGTCCTCGGCGATCATCGGCCTGTTGTCGTCCGAGACCGCCGCCAGAACCGCTGCGATCATCTCCGCCTCAGGGGGGAGGGGAATGAACTCCTTTGCGCCCGCTCGGATGGCGTCCGCAGCCATTCGGGCGTCGGCATCCACGCCACACGCCACCACTGGCGCGCGTATCCTTTCGGCTTCGTTGGCTGCGATCAGGGCGGCGATGTCGAGGGTGTAGTCCACCAGGAGCAGATCTGCTCCCTGCCCGGCCCGAAGAGCGTGGGTGGCCGCCGAGATGGTTTCCACATGGCTGACCTTGGCGCCCTGCGCCATCGCCATCTTCACGGCGGAGGCCAGTTGTCCGTTCAATCTTCCGACGACCAGAAGTCGCATGTTTCCGTCTCCGTTGCGTCGCTCGGTCCTCAGACCTGGGCGTCGCCGTCCTTGATGATTTCCGTCATGGTGACGCCCAGCCGCTCGTCGACGATGACGACCTCCCCGCGGGCCACCAGGCGATTGTTCACATAGATGTCGATGGCCTCGCCGACCCTGCGATCAAGCTCCAGAATGCTTCCGGAATTGAGCTGCAAAAGCTGCGAGACGCTGACGGTGGCGCGCCCAAGGACCGCAGAAATGGCCACAGGCACGTCGAAGATCGGGGCGAGATCCGTCGCCGTTTTCTCGCCACCGTCGATGTCCGCGCCGGACGACGGGACTTCTGGACCCAGTTCATCCAGTTCAAGTTCGTTCTCGCTCATGACGTCCTAGCCTTCTCCACCGGGTTCCAGGGGTTCAGCATGCAATCCTTCCGTCGCCAGGGCGGTCCGGAGCGCGTCCCGGACACGGCCCTCAGCCTCCTCCGGATCGAACGAGGCGGACCCGTCTCCGAAGTCCAGGGTGAAGGCGGCTCCGGTATGGCCACTGTCCTCCCGGACCCAGATCTGCCCGGCGAAGCCGACCGCTGCGGCTGTCGCCGACAGAGCTTCCTGGAGGCCCGCCCCCATGCCCGGGGCGACAGAGACCAGAAGGCGGGGCTCGGACTCGATCTCCCGGGCCAGGCTCTCCAGGGCCTTCTGAATGGCGGCCTGGGGAAAGAGGTCGAGGACCTCCCCCGCAATGGCCTTTCCGCAGGCCAGTGCGAGGGCGGCGGAGCCCTCTCTGTGGGCGTGGGCCACGTGGGCCAGGACGCCAAGGCCTTCCTCGACGCTACGAGCGATCCCGGCAAGGGCCCGCGCCTGGAGCCCGCTCATGTCGGCCAGCGCCTTCTGCTCGCCCTCGGCGTAGGCCTGGGCGCGAACCTCCGCGACCTCTTCAGCTGTGTAGAAGCGCTTCGGGCGCGAACGCGACTGGGAGACGTTTCCCGCCCCGTCAAACACGGTGTCGAAGCCAAATTTTTCGAGGATGGGTTCGCTCATCAGTAGATCAGCTCATCATCGCCGCTGGCGCCCGCCAGCATGATCTCGCCCTTCTGGGCCAGGTCCTTCGCCGCCTGCACCATGGCCATCTGCGCTTGGTCCACATCGCGCAGTCGGACCGGGCCCATGTTCTCCATGTCCTCCCGCAGGATTCGGGCCGCGCGCTCGGACATGTTCGAGAAGAACATGGTTCTGAGATCCTCCGAGGCGCCCTTCAGGGCGAGGCCGAGCTGGGCCTTGTCCACGGCCCGCAGCAGGGTCTGAACGCCGCCCGGATCCAGCTTGGAAAGGTCCTCGAACACGAACATCAAGGCGCGGATCCGTTCGGCGCTGTCGCGGTTGCGCTCTTCAAGGGCCGAAATGAACCGCGTCTCGGTCGCCCGGTCGAATGTGTTGAAGATCTCGGCCATCATCTCGTGGCTGTCGCGCTTGGAGGTGCGCGCCAGGTTCGACATGAACTCGGTGCGAAGAGTCTGCTCGATCTTGTCCAGGATTTCGCGCTGGACAGGCTCCATCCGCAGCATGCGGGTGACGCACTCCATTGCGAAATCCTCCGGCAGGGCGCCCAGCACCCTTGAGGCGTGGTCCGGCTTGATCTTGGACAGGACCACAGCAACGGTCTGGGGGTACTCGTTCTTCAGGTAATTGGCGAGGACGCCCTCGCTCACATTCCCGAGCTTGTCCCACATGGTCCGGCCGGCCGGACCACGGATTTCCTCCATCAGGTTATCGACCTTGTCGGGGTCGAGGAAGGAGGCGAGAAGTCGCTGGGTCTGTTCAAATGAGCCCATGACCGTGCCGCCGCCGGACACATTGGAGATGAACTCAACCAGAAGCGCCTCGACCACCCCTGAGGTGACGTTGCCGAGGGTCGCCATGGCCTGGGAGATCTCGCGGATCTCCTCATCATCCAGCATCTGCCAGATCGCCGTATGGTCTTCACCAAGGGTCAGAAGGACAATGGCGGCCTTCTCGGGACCCGTCAGCTGGGAAGGGTCCGTGATCGGACCTGATCTCTGAACCGCCCGGCTCATGTGGGTTGGTGCAGCCAGGTGCGGAGCATCGCCACCGACTCCTCAGGATGAGCTTCGACGAACTCGGCCACACGCTTGACCGAGCTCGCCTTCACCTGGCCCTCGATCCTCGCGATCTCGATACGCTGCTCCATCTCGGTCTGGTCCGGCCCCGGGAGGGCAAGGGGCTCGCCTGTGGACGGGTCCGTCGGCAGCATCATGGTTTGTCCGTCGACCGTGGTGACAAGGCGCGTCACGCCCTTCTTCGGGCCTGCGCCGCCGCCGAACAGTGGTCGGACCACGAAGAAGATGGTCAGAAGAGCGACGATGAAGAGGATCACCCACTGGATGATCTGCATGATGTCGTTCTTGTCGAAACCCATCAGCGGGTTTGCGGCGACAACCCCGCCCCCGAGCCCGTCGGCGCCCGGGAACTGGACGTTAATCACCGTCACCTGGTCGCCTCGCTGCTGGTCGAAGCCCACGGCGGTCCGAACCAGCTGCTCGATCCTCTGCATCTCCGCCGCCGGGCGGGGGGTGTAGGCGCCCGGTCTGCCGTCCTGTCCGGCCGGAGCGGTCGTCCCGTCTACCGCGACCGCCACCGAGAGCCGCTTGATCTGGCCCGGTTCCCTCACCTCGGTCCGGATGGTCTTGGAGATATCATAGTTGGTCGTCGTGCCGGTTCGCCCCGATGTCGACGCGACCAGGCCGTCAGGATTGGGCGGCGCGCCCGGGATATTGGCCGCTGCGGTGACCTGCCCGGTCTGGTTGGGCTGGTTCTCGTTGGCCGTCTCTTCACTCGTCGTCTCCGAACGGACCACCTGACCGTCCGGATCAAAGGTCTCCTCCTGGATCGTCACCTGCGAAAGGTCGAGTTCTGCTGTGACGTTGACCCTCGCCTTGCCAGGTCCGACCACGCCCTCGACCAGGTTCTTGACCGTCTTGGCGATCCGGGCCTCGACCGCCGACTTGCGCCCGTCGGCGGCCATCGCGTCGCCCTCCGAGCCGCCCGAGAGGGTCTTGGCGTTCTGGTCCACGACGGTCACCCGATCGGGCTTCATGTTCGGCACGGCGCCGGCCACCAGGTTCTGGATGGCGCGTACCTGTTCCGGGGTGGGTTCCCGGGCGCCAACGGAAATGCTGACCGAGGCGGAAGGCTGCTGAATCTCGTCCTCGAAGAGCTCCCGCTTGGGGAGGACCAGATGCACC
>JBJTEN010000298.1:0-14935 GCA_046092925.1 Phenylobacterium sp.
CCCCCCCAAGCCTCCCGTCAGCATGCAGTCCCCCGCCACCGACCTGCCCCCCAAGCGCGGCAGGACGCACCTCACCCCGAGGCCGCCGGCGGACAGGCCGACATCGACAAGATCTGGGGTGGCACCGCCCTGCGCGCCCTGAAGGCTGCAGAGGCCGTCCGGGATCGCCTCAATTCCGGAAGGGCCGACTGATGACCTATGAACACCTGGACGTGCGGATCGAGGATCAGGTCGCCTGGGCGACCATGAACCGGCCGGAACGGCTGAACGCCCTCAATCCCCGCCTCGTCGAGGAACTGAGGGACTTCTTCGTCGGCCTCTATTGGCGGCGCGACGTCCGCGTGGTGGTCCTCAGGGGCGCCGGGCGCGCCTTCTGCGCCGGCCTCGACCTGAAGGAGCGCAGCGGCGACAACGCCGACCGGTCCGTGGGCGCGGGCCTGACCGGCCAGAGGCGGATCAGCGAGATCGTGATCGGCATGCGCCGCTGTCCCCAGCCGATCATCGCCTGCGTCGACGGCGCGGCGAGCGGTGGCGGCTTCGCCCTGGCCCTGGCCTCGGACGTCCGCATCGCCACGCCGACCCTGAAGATGAACGCCGCCTTCATCCGCATCGGCCTGTCCGCCTGCGACATCGGGGTCAGCTACTTCCTGCCGCGCATGGTCGGCAGCTCGGTGGCCGCGGAATACATGCTGACCGGCCGCTTCATGGGGGCCGAACGCGCCCAGCAGCTGGGCCTCGTCAGCCGCATCGTCGAGCCGGATGCCCTCGAGGCCGAGGCCCGGGAGTTCGCCTCGGACATGCTGCACGCCACGCCCCTGGGCCTGCGCCTGACCAAGGAGGCGCTGAACCACGCCATTGACGCCCAGGGACTGGAGGCGGCCATCGCCATGGAGGACCGCAATCAGATCCTCTGCGCCCAGGACGGCGATTTCGGCGAGGGCGTGCGGGCCTTCCTCGAGAAGCGCCGCCCGGTCTACGCCGTCCGCGAAGGTTGATCCACAGGCGCGGCGGCGAGCTCCACCGCCGTAGCTTGTTCGCCTCATGTTCCGGTGTTATCCGGAGCCTCTTGCCAGGGGGAGGCTGCGGGCCCGGACGCGGGTCGCGGCCTTATCGACATGTCCGACGACCAGAACTTCATCCGGGTGCGCGGCGCCCGCGAACACAACCTGCGGGACGTCGACATCGACATCCCGAGAGGCCAGCTGGTCGTGCTTACGGGCCTGTCTGGGTCGGGCAAGAGCTCCCTGGCCTTCGACACCATCTACGCCGAAGGCCAGAGGCGGTATGTCGAGAGCCTTTCGGCCTACGCCCGCCAGTTCCTGGAGCTGATGAGCAAGCCGGACGTCGACCTGATCGAGGGCCTGTCCCCGGCCATCTCCATCGAGCAGAAGACCACCAGCCGGAATCCCCGCTCCACCGTCGGTACGGTGACCGAGATCCACGACTACATGCGCCTGCTCTGGGCGCGGGTGGGCGTCCCCTATTCCCCGGCCACGGGCCTGCCCATCGAGAGCCAGACCGTCTCGCAGATGGTGGACAAGCTCTCCGCCCTGCCGGAGGGCGAGCGGATCTACCTTCTGGCGCCCGTGGTGCGCGGCCGGAAGGGCGAGTACCGCAAGGAGATCGCAGAGTGGCAGAAGGCCGGCTTCCAGCGGCTGAAGATCAACGGCGAGTTTTTCCCGATCGAGGACGCCCCTGTCCTCGACAAGAAGTTCAAGCACGACATCGACGTGGTCGTGGACCGCTTGGTCACCCGCGCCGGCCTTGAAGGCCGCTACGCCGACTCCCTCGAGACCGCCCTGCGCCTGGCCGACGGCATCGCCGTCGCCGAGTGGACCGACATTCCCGAGGGCGCAAGCGAACCCCAGCGACTGATCTTCTCCGAGAAGTTCGCCTGCCCGGTCTCGGGTTTCACCATCTCCGAGATCGAGCCCCGGCTGTTCTCCTTCAACAACCCGTTCGGCGCCTGCCCGACATGCGACGGACTGGGCGCGCGGCTGGCCTTCGACGCCGACCGGGTGGTCCCGGATCGTAGCCGGACCCTGCATGGCGGGGCCATAGCCCCCTGGTCCAAGGGTCCCTCCCCCCTCTACACCCAGACGCTCCAGGCCCTGGCCCGGCACTACGGCTTCTCGATGGATGCGCCCTGGTCCGATCTTCCCGAGGCCGCCCGCAAGGTGGTTCTGCACGGTTCGGCGGGCGAGAAGATTCTCTTCGTCTACGACGACAACGCCCGGAAGTACGAGGTCAACAAGACCTTCGAGGGCGTCCTGCCCAACCTGGAGCGCCGGTGGCGGGAAACCGACTCCGCCTGGGTCCGGGAGGAACTCGGCCGGTTCCAGTCCGAGACCCCCTGCGAGGCCTGCTCGGGCTTCAGGCGATAGCCCGAGGCCCTCGCCGTCCGGAGCGATGGGCGGCACATCGGCGAGGTCTCGCGCCTGTCCATCCGCGACGCGGGGGACTGGTTCGCCAGTCTTGAAGGCCGGCTGACGGCCAAGCAGATGGAAATCGCCCGGCGGATCCTGAAGGAAATCAACGACCGCCTCCGGTTCCTGGTGAATGTGGGCCTCGACTACCTGAACCTGTCGCGGGCCTCGGGCACGCTCTCGGGGGGCGAGAGCCAGCGCATCCGCCTGGCCAGCCAGATCGGCTCCGGCCTGACTGGCGTGCTCTATGTGCTGGATGAGCCGTCCATCGGCCTGCACCAGAGGGACAACACCCGCCTTCTCGACAGCCTGCGCGGCCTGAGGGACCTCGGCAACTCGGTCCTGGTCGTCGAGCATGACGAGGAGGCCATCCTGACCGCCGACCATGTGATCGACATGGGCCCGGGCGCCGGGATCAATGGCGGCAGGGTCGTCAGCCAGGGCCGGCCGGGCGAGATCATGGCCGATCCGGACAGCCTCACCGGGCGATATCTTTGCGGGGCCGCAGAGATCACCCTCCCCGACCAGAGGCGCCCCGTGAAGGGCGCCCGGGTCCTCAGGGTCTGCGGGGCGTCCGGCAACAACCTGAAGTCCGTGACGGCCGAGATTCCCGTCGGGACCCTGACCTGCATCACCGGGGTCTCGGGCGGCGGGAAGTCGACCTTCACCATCGAGACCCTCTACAAGGCCGCCGCCCGGCGTCTCCACAACGCCGCCGACGCCCCCGCGCCCCATGACCGGATCGAGGGCCTGCAGCACTTCGACAAGGTGATCGATATCGACCAGTCGCCCATCGGGCGGACCCCCCGCTCGAACCCGGCCACCTACATCGGGGCCTTCCAGCCGATCCGGGACTGGTTCGCAGGCCTTCCGGAGGCCAAGGCACGAGGCTATGGGCCGGGGCGTTTCAGCTTCAACGTCAAGGGTGGGCGGTGCGAGGCCTGCCAGGGTGACGGGCTGATCAAGATCGAAATGCACTTCCTGCCGGACGTCTACGTCACCTGCGACGTCTGCCAGGGCCGGCGCTACAACCGCGAGACCCTGGAGATCCTGTTCAAGGGCAAGTCGATTTCGGATGTCCTGGAGATGACGGTCGACGAGGCCCACGAGTTCTTCAAGGCGGTCCCGACGGTCCGCGAGAAGATGGCGACCCTGAAGCGGGTGGGGCTGGGATATGTCAAGGTGGGCCAGCAGGCCACCACCCTGTCCGGCGGCGAGGCCCAGAGGGTCAAGCTGTCCAAGGAACTGTCGCGCCGGGCCACGGGCAAGACCCTCTACATCCTCGATGAGCCCACGACGGGCCTGCACTTCGAGGACGTCCGCAAGCTCCTCGAGGTGCTGCACGAGCTGGCGGATGCCGGCAACACCGTGGTGGTGATCGAGCACAACCTGGATGTCGTGAAGACCGCCGACTGGATTCTCGACTTCGGACCCGAGGGCGGCGACGGGGGAGGCCAGATCGTCGCGGCGGGGACGCCGGAAGCCGTCGCGGCCGAGCCAGCAAGCTGGACGGGACGCTATCTGGCGGACATTCTGGCCCGGCATGAGCAAAGGCGTGCAGCCCGGCGCCGGGCTGTTTCCGCCTGATCCTTCCCACGGCGCCCCGGAGACCCGGAATGAAGCTCTACGGCGCGCCCAACCCGGCTCCGAATCCCCGCCGCGTGCGCATCTTCCTGGCTGAGAAGGGAATCGACCTGCCCGAGACACGGGTCGACATGATGAAGCGCGAGCACAAGTCCGAGGAATTCCGGGCCCGGAACCCCCTCGGCCAGATCCCGACCCTGGAGCTCGACGACGGGACCTGCATCTCCGAAACCGTCGCCATCTGCCGCTACTTCGACGAGATCCAGCCCGACCCGCCGATGTTCGGCCGGACGGCGGTCGAGAAGGCTGTCGTCGACCAGTGGATTCGGCGCGTCGAGTTCGTGGCCATGATGCCGGTGGGCAATTTCTGGCGTCACGCTCACCCGCGCACGGCCGCCCTTCTGACCCAGTACAAGGACTTCGGGGAGTCCAATCGGGAGACCTGGGCGGGCGCCCAGCGCTTCTTCGACCGCGCCCTTCAGGGCCGGGAGTTCCTGGCCCTCGACACCCTGACCATGGCCGACATCTGCCTGCAGACGACCGTGGATTTCGCGGACTGGATCGGTCTGCCGTGCGATCCGGAGCTCAGGGCGCTCGATTCTTGGCGGCGGCGTCTGGCGGCGCGACCCAGCGCGACCGCCTGAAACCTCAGGGCGCCGACGCGCGGGTCCGGATTTCCCGATAGATCACCGCCCCGGGCGCCGAGATCACGGCGTTGTAGACTGCGGTCGTAAAGGCGCCGAAGAGGCTCATGAGCACCTGGCCGGGGGTGAAGTAGGCCTCCAGAGAGGTCATGTCCGGTCGCATGACGCTGGCCACGGCGGCGAGATCACCCCCCGACAGCAGGGCCCCCAATGCGGTGGCGAGAATGAGGGACAGGAGATAGAAGATCAAAACCGCGATCAAGGCGAGGGCGTAGGCGCCAAGGATGGGCCAGAACAGCCCGCGGGTCATGGCCCATGAATCGAAGAGAGCAACCCTCCCTTCCGAGAAGGTGATCACCGGTCCCAGCGACATTCGGATGGCGACATAGACAAGGGCGCCCATCAGGGAGAAGGCGAGGAGAAATCCGACAAGCGGGCCGCCTCCGAAGGCGCCCGCGATCCCCGCAACCACGCCGCCGACCAGGACTGCCGCGACGACCGCTATCAGGAAGAAGAAGGTGTAGGCCAGAGCCAGAAGGATCAGGCGAACCTCCTCCTGGCCGAACTGAACCGGGTGAACGCGGGAGTCCTCCGGGTCGAGGACCAGCCGGAAGACGGCGGCTGCAATCACCGCCTGAACCACCATCCCCACCGGCAACAGCACCGCATAGAGGGGGGCCAGGGCGGCCATGCTTTCCAGCTCGGCCGCCGGATCCCTGGCCGGACTATCCGCCGCAGCTTCAAGCGCCGCCATCTGGGTGTTGAGCCCCAGTCCGAAGATGATGAGGGGCATGAGCAGGTTCAGGATGACGAAGAACCCCGTCCACACCAGAAGGGTGCGCGGCTTCTCCCAGGTGATCCGAAAGCCCTCAAACGCCGCATCGACTGCGGAAAACACCGTCATTTCGCACACCTGAACCGTGACCCGCAGGTCCTGAATCGGTCCTTCCCCTGGCCCATTTGGCTACCAGGTCCGACCGGGCGCAAGTCCAGCCGAGGTTAGGCTCGCGATCTGCCAGGATCGTTGCTACTTAGCCACGCATGTCACCGGCTCCCATTCATGTCATCGGCGGCGGACTTGCAGGCTCCGAGGCGGCCTGGCAGATCGCCCGCGCAGGCCTCCCGGTCGTGCTCCACGAGATGCGCCCCCTTAGAGGCACAGACGCGCATCACACAGACAACCTTGCCGAACTGGTCTGCTCCAACTCGTTCCGGGCCGACGACTGGACGTCGAACGCGGTCGGTTTGCTGCATGCAGAGATGCGACGGCTGGACTCCATCATCCTGTCCTGCGGCGACATCCACCAGGTCCCGGCCGGTGGTGCATTGGCTGTCGACCGCGACGGCTTCTCCGCCGAGGTGACAGCCCGCCTCGCCAGCCATCCGCTGGTGACGATCCGAAGGGGCGAGGTCACAGGTCTGCCGCCCGCGGACTGGGACAATGTGATCATCGCAACCGGCCCCCTCACCTCGCCGTCACTTGCACAGGCGATCCAGGGCCTGACCGGCGAGGATGAACTCTCCTTCTTCGACGCCATCGCCCCCATAGTCACACTTGAGTCCATCGACATGGACATCGCCTGGCGGCAGTCGCGTTATGACAAGGCCGGGCCAGGCGGCGAGACCCAGGCCTACATCAACTGCCCGATGGATCGAGGCCAGTACGAGGCCTTCGTCGACGCCCTCCTGTCCGGCCCGAAGTCTGAATTCCGGGAGTGGGAGAACGTTCCTTACTTTGATGGATGCCTGCCGATTGAGGTCATGGCGGAACGCGGTCGGGAGACGCTGCGATACGGACCCATGAAGCCGGTCGGGCTGACGAACGCTCACCGTCCGGAGGACAAGCCCTGGGCTGTCGTCCAGCTCCGGCAGGACAACGCCCTGGGAACGCTTTGGAACATGGTCGGCTTCCAGACCAAGCTGAAGCACGGCGCCCAGACTGAAGTCTTCCGGATGATCCCGGGTCTGGAGAGGGCCGTCTTTGCGCGGCTTGGCGGGCTTCACCGAAACACCTTTCTGAACAGCCCCAGGCTCCTGGACCGCCAGCTCAGGCTGAAGGCCATGCCCCGACTTCGCTTCGCCGGGCAGGTGACAGGGGTCGAGGGCTATGTCGAAAGCGCGGCCATCGGACTGGTCGCGGGACGCCTCGCGGCGGCAGAGCGCCTCGGCAGGCCCCTTGAGGCCCCGCCCGGGACGACCGCCATGGGCGCCCTCGTCAACCACATCACCGGCGGACACCTCGACGGCGGCCGGGGCTCATTCCAGCCGATGAACATCAATTACGGCCTCATGCCCCCGGTCGAGACGCCGAAACGCGATGCCGACGGCCGGCGGCTGGGCGCCAAGGTGCGCAGCAAGGGGCGCAAGCTGGCCATGGGCGAGCGCGCCCTTGAGGACCTCGCAGTCTGGGCCTCAGACGCGCCCGGTCAGCACCGCGCGCATCAGGCGGAGACGGTCGCCGAGAGCTGAAGGTCTTCGCCCTGCAGCCCGGGCCCTCGCCAGTGCGGCATGGGCTATGGCGGGAAATGCTGCGGCGCTGACCCCCCGGGCGCGGTCCAGCCGGCGCTCCAGGGCCTCCTGAGCCGCATCCGGCGACAGACCGGCGGTCAGGATCAGGCGGCCGATGGACCAGGCCGAGCCGCCGGCCTCGGCGGCGTCGAGGTCGGACCCGGGATCCAACAGGCCTGAGGCCAGGCGGGCGCAAGTCCCCCCGGTCCCGTCCGCCCACTCCAGGGTCTCCTCAAGCGACATGGGTCTGTCTTCGAGCTCCCGAAGCCGGGCGTCGATCAGCCGCTCCAGATGAGCGAGGTCAAAGCCACGGACCCGAACGGCGCCTGCAAGGGCAAGAGCGGTAGGATGCCGACGCACAGTCCCTCCCGAACGAATCTCCTCCAGCGTCTCCCGCCACCAGGCCAGGCGCATCTCCGCAACCAAGGGGTTGGAGGCCGCGCGCGGTGCGCGCGCCAGCTCGTTGTCGAAGGCATAGAGGGCGACCAAGGCCCGTCGAATGTCCGGCCCGGCGGCGAAACGGCTGGAAAGCCAGCGATCGGGGTCGATGCGGGAAAGCGACGCCTCAAGGTCGTCAGGGGGTTCGACCCCAGGCGTCCCGATTGCCTCTTCGCTCATTGCACCCGCACCTGATCCTCACAGGAAAACGGGCCCACAGTCACTGCGGGCCCGTCCATAAGGCGGAACTCCGGGGATCAGCCGAAGATCGTCTGGTTCATTCCCATCGTCGCCAGCATCGGGATGGAAAGGAAGGTGTTGAGACGCGAGAAGAGCATGGCGGTCTTCGCCGCCTTGGCCTTGGCGTCGGCATCCGCATCGACAATGCCCAGGGCGATCTTCTGGTTCGGCCAGATGAAGACCCAGACGTTGAAGGCCATCACAGTCGCCAGCCACATGCCGAGGCCAATGAAGCTGTGCTGCGGGTTCTGACTGGTGAGACCAAGGGCGGCTGCATCAAAGAGATACCCGCGAGTGTAGGCCAGCAGGACGCCCGACACCCATGTGAAGACCGCAGCCCAGCGGAACCAGAACAGCGCCTCCGGAGCGATATACTTGGAAACAGCGGGCTTCAGCTCAGCCGGAATTTCCGGCATTTTCCGAAGTTGGACGAAGTTGAAGTAGTACAGCAGCCCGATCCACATGATGCCGAAGAGCAGGTGCAGGAACCGCAGGACGGCCTGGACGAAGATGGCGTCCACCGCGCCTGAATGCTGCAGGTAACCGCCGATCACAACAAGCGTGATGATCGAGCTCAGGATCACCGTGTTCCGCAGGTTCGACAGGAGTCCCGAGACGAGATTCGACATGTTCAGCCCTCTGGTTATCTTCCCTTGACGTCCACTATTAGGGGTATTCGACGCCTGCGGGAAGTCGAGGTTTGATAGGGATCAAACCGCGATCAATGCTGCAGCCAGGCGACGCCCTTCCGACGTGAGCAGGTTGTAGAGCCGGGCGGCGGCTGGAGTGTCGAGGAACTCCAGTCCTATTCCTGCCCGAAGGAAGGCCTCCCGCACCTGCCGGGAAGGCAGGGCGTTCACTGGCCCCATGCCCAGAACCAGAAGCTCACAGGTCCCCGAAGAGGCCGCAAGAACGACGGAGAGGCTCTCGACGGAGAGCGCCGAAGGGGTG
Organism: Phenylobacterium sp.; assembly: GCA_046092925.1. Classification (GTDB taxonomy): domain Bacteria; phylum Pseudomonadota; class Alphaproteobacteria; order Caulobacterales; family Caulobacteraceae; genus Phenylobacterium. Next base: position 8,792 of record JBJTEN010000298.1, read on the forward strand.
GCCACCTCCCAGGTCTGTGCGACGTCCTCGACGATCAGAACCGAACCTGCATGCCAGTCCCCCGACAGCCGGAACCCACCGCCGCCGTAAGCCTCGACCTGCGGAGCGGACCGGCTCATCTCTGGGGAAGGTTGGCGGACCGAAGAGGGGCAGGTTCATCGTCATCCCGCCGCACACCCCATAGTAGGATAATCGGGAGCGCCACATAGATGGACGAATAGGTCCCTACAATCACCCCGAAGACCATGGTGAAGACGAGGGGAAAGAGGACTGGACCGCCAAAGAAGAGAGCTCCCGACAGGGCGATGATGGCTGTCGTCCCGGTAATCAGATTTCTGGAAAGACGCTCGTTCTCGGACCTGTTGATGATGTCGCGGAGCGGGGTTGTCTTGTACTTGCGGAGATTTTCACGCAGGCGGTCGAAGGTGATGACCTTCTCGTTCATCGAATAGCCGATCACCGTCAGCAGGGCTGCGATGGAGGTCATCGAGACCTCGAGTTGGGTCAGGGACAGGATGCCCATGGTCAAAATGACATCGTGCAGGATCGCTGCGACGGCCCCCAGCCCGAACTGCAGCTGGAAACGGAACCAGATGTAGAAGAGCATCAGAAGCATGGCGATCGCCAGCGCGATGGCGCCGGCTCTCGCAAGCTCGCCGGAGACCTTGCCCCCGACTGTCTCTGCGCGCCGGATCTCGATACCCGGGAAGGCCTTCTGAAGGGCGTCCTTGACCTGCTGCGTACTCGAATTGAGGTCGGCGTCCTCAGGAACGCGAAACCGAAGGATGGCGCCATTGCCCTGTCCCAGGCCCTGGACCTGGGCGTCCTCGCCTCCGGCCTCGGTCAGCACGCTGCGCAGGCCGCCGACATCGATAGGCTTGGCGGTCTCGACCTCGATCAGGGCGCCGCCGACAAAATCGATCCCGAAGTTCAGACCACGGATCGCAAGGGACCCGAAGGATATCGCGATAAGGATCGACGAAATCACCGCCGCCACCGGCGCGTACCGCACGAAGTCGAGGTTGAAGACGCGGGGAAGGTTGGTGATCAGGGGCCAGCGCATGAGAGCCTCTAGACGATGGGCAGGGTCTTGGGCTTCCTCGTCCGGTACCACCAGCCGATCAGGAGCTGGGTCACGACCACCGCCGTGAAGACCGAGGTGAGCACGCCGATCAGAAGGGTCCACGCAAAGCCTCGGACAGCGCCTGCGCCGAACATGAACATGATGATTGCCGCAATGGCGCTGGTCACGTTGGCGTCGAAGATCGACACCAGGGCGCGCTCATAGCCATGCTCCAGGGCCTGGAGCGGCGACCGTCCCAGATGCGCCTCGTCCCGAACCCGTTCATAGATCAGGACGTTGGCGTCCACCGCCACCGCCATTGTCAGGATGATCCCCGCAATGCCCGGAAAGGTCAGAGTGGCCTGGGTCATCGACATGATGCCAATCAGCAGAAGGACGTTCAGCACCAGGGCGAGGGCGGCGAACACCCCGAAAAGACCATAGGCAAGGAGGATGAAGGCGAACATCAACACAGCGCCGATCGCCATGGAAATGGCGCCCGCTCGCACGGCGTCGGCGCCCAACTCGGCCCCGACAGTGTTCTGCTGTTCGACCGTCAGGGGCGCCGGCAGGGCGCCTGCCCGCAGGAGGACCGCAAGGTCATTTGCGGTCTCAGCCGTGAAGTTCCCCGAAATCTGGCCGGATCCCCCCATGATCGCGCTCTGGATGACCGGCGCCGAGATGATCTTGCCATCAAGCACGATGGCGAAGCGCTTCCCGATATTGTTGGCCGTGACCTCTCCAAACCGCGTGGCGCCTTGACCGTTAAAGCGGAAGTTGACGACCGGCTGACCGGTCTGCCCGTCGAAGCCCTGCGAGGCTTCCGTCAGCATCTCGCCGGTCACCACCGCCCGCTTCTTGAGGAGCATCGGCCCCTCGTCCTGGCTCGGGAGGATGACAGAACCCGGAGGCGCCCGGCCCTGCAGAGCTTCCGCCACGGGAACCGAGTCATCCACCATCTGGAACGTCAGCTTGGCCGTCTGTCCGATGATCGATTTCAGACGCTCCGGATCGCTCTCACCCGGCGCCTGCACCACGATCTGGTCGAAACCCTGTCTCTGGATGGCGGGTTCCCGGGTACCGAGGGCGTCAATCCGCCGCCGGATGATCTCGATGGACTGGTCCACCGCCCGGCTTGCCTCGGCGTTGAGGGCCTGCTCGGAGAAACGAAGTCGGATCCTCTGGTCGGGCTGGGCGCTCAGCTCAAGCCCGGCGCCGCCGGTGGCGACGTCGCCGCCCAGGCGCGAACGCAACAGGTTCAGAGCTTCGTTCGTGCGAGCGGGATCGGAAACCCGCACGGTGACATCCTGCCCAACCTGGCCAAGGTCCGAAAACTCGATGTCCTCCGCCCGGAGAATGGTGCGGATGTCCTCGATGAGATTCGTGGTCTTCTCGACCCTCAGCGCACGGGTATCGACGGAAAGCTTGAGGTAGGAGCCGCCCTGGAGGTCGAGGCCCAGGTTGAGGGTCTGTCGCGGAAGGAACGGGGGCAGTGAGTCCCGCACGCTCGCGGGCAGCAGATTCGGCAGCGTGAACAGCACGCCGAAGACCAGGGCGGCGAGAACCGAAATCAGCCGCCAGCGCGAAGGAGCCAGCATGAGGCCAGGCCTAGGCCTTGGCGTCGTTGGCGGCGGTCTCACCCTTTGATCGAACCGACGATACCATGGACTTGACCACCTTGACGGTCACGCCCTGGGCGATCTCGACGCCGACCTCTGCGTCCTCGACCCGGACAACCTTGCCGACGACGCCCGATGCGAGGACGACCACATCATTGCGCTTGAGCGCGGCCAGCATCTGCTGGTGCTGCTTCATGCGCTTCTGCTGGGGCCGGATCAGAAGGAAATAGAAAAGAACGAACAGACCGACCAGGGGGAGGATCTGCAGCAGCATGGCCTCCATGCCCCCGGCGGAGGCGCCGGCGGCGGTCTGGGCATAGGCGGGGGTGGCGAACATGGCCTCTCCGAATGGGGGGCGGGCGCTCACCGCGCCCGGTCTCAGGGTCGCCGGAAGCTATGCGCTCGACCAAGCTTTTGCAATGGAGGGTCTGGGTGTCTAATCACGCGACATGACCGATGACCTTTCACCCCTCCTGGCGAGGATCGCCGAGGCGCTGGAGCGAATGGCACCGCCCGCGCCTCCAAAGGCTGATTTCACCGCAGCTCGCATGTTCCGACATGACGCCTCGCAGCAGGCCTTCGTGGCCGCGGCGGACTACCCGCTCCCCTTGGAGGCTCTGCTGGGAGTGGACCGGCAGAAGGCGACCTTGAGCGCCAATCTTGGGCGCTTCGCCGCAGGGCTCCCCTTCAATCACGTCCTGCTGTGGGGGGTTCGGGGCGCCGGGAAAAGTTCCATGGCCAAGGCCGCCTTCATGGCGGCGGCGCGACACAGGGACGATCTGAAGCTTGTCGAGGTCGATCGCGAGGAGCTGACCTCCCTGCCCCGCCTGTTTGATCTTCTCAGAAGCCGCTCCGAACGGTTTGTTGTCCTTTGCGACGACCTTTCCTTCGAGGATGGCGCCGATGCGGCCAAGGCGCTGAAGTCCGCACTGGAAGGCGGTGTGTCTGGCCCCCCCTCCAATGTCCTCTTCCTGGCGACATCGAACCGCCGACACCTGATGCCGCGGGCCCACCTCGAGGACCGTGGCCGGATCGCAGCCGCAGAGGATGCCGAAGAGGAGGTCAGCGTGTCTGACCGGTTCGGACTCTGGATCGGATTTCCACCCATGGACCAGCCCACCTATCTGGCGGCGGTGCGCGGATACGCCCGGCTATATGGCCTGCCCGTGCGGGGCATCGACCGGCGGGCGCTACAGTGGGCGCAGGCGCGGGGCGGCCGGTCAGGCCGGGTGGCCTGGCAGTTCATCCTGGATCTGGCCGGCTCCCGCGGGGTTGTCCTGCCGGTTTAGGAACCGCCTTGCATAGCCCGTATTCCACGTCAGAAGCGATGGACCTCAGCGCGGCAGGAGCAAGGTCGGCGAGACCGGCCGAGCGCGCTCGGTGGGGGTTGGGGCGTACCTGATCTCGAAGTGCAACTGGGGCTCCGGAACGCCGCCCGTGTCGCCGGCCTCACCGATCTGCTGGCCCTGAAGCACCTTCTGCTGGATCCGGACGTCCACGTTCGACAGGTGCGCATAGGCGGTCACCCATCCGTCGGGATGCTTGATCAGGACCAGGTTGCCGAAGCCGGGCACCTGATCTCCCGCGTAGACCACCTCACCAGCCGCAGATGCCCTGACGGGCGCCCCGCGCGGGGCGCGGATATTGATGCCGTCGTTGCGCTGACCAGTCCCCTTCGGACCGAAGTCAGACAAAATCTCACCCCGGAGCGGCCATAGGAACCGCCCCTTCCCGAGAGCGGTGATCTGGGAGTCCGTGAGGGCCGTCGTGCTCGCCGTCGGCGGGGGTGTGAAGCCTCCGGATTGAGGGCGCGGCTGGGGCGCCGAAGGCTGGACCGGCCTTGCAGGCGCGGGAGGAGGCGGCCGGACTTCCGTCCTCGGCGGTACGGACCTCGGTGGTTCGGAACGGGGCGAAGGCGGAGGCGAGACGACAGGTCGAGCCGGAGGTTCGGTGGCGGCGGGAGGAGCAGCAGGTGGCGCCGAGGGCGCCGCCGCGGGCGGCGACGGCGGCGCGGAAGGCGTGGCGGGGCGCGGAACAGTCGCCTGTCCGGGCGCGGGTCGCAATTCCGGCGGGGCCGTAGCAGATGGATCCTCCAGAGGCGCATCCGTCTCTGGCGCTATGGCTTCGGGCTGCGGTGCAGGGGGCCGCGCAGGCGTTGGAGTCCGGACTGTCTCCCGGATCGGTCCGCGATCCCTGAACCCATCTGGCAGGATCAGCCTCTGGCCGGCGCGGAGCGAGGCGGTCGTCCTCAAGTTATTGGCGGCGGCGAGGGCGCGAGGCGTGACGCCAAAGCGACGCGCAACCACACTGAGCGTGTCCCCGCCGACGACGACATAGGCCCGCTCGGTCCGGGACGGCCCCTTCAGGACCTGCCCGGGGCGAAGGGGATAGGGGGGCTCCAGGCCGTTCAGGTTGGCAAGCTCTCGACGAGAGAGACCCAGGCGGGCGGCGATTTCGTCGACCGTGTCGCCACTCCGAACAGTGTAGGTCACCGCCTCGCCTCTCACGCTCACCACCCGTCCGCCCGCGAGGACTCGCACCGTCGTCGAGCCGGTCTCGGTTGCGGCGTCCGCCCTGATCTCAGGCTCACCCCTGGGCGCGCGAGCTGTGTCTGCAGGCGGGGCGGACGGCCTCGCGACCGTTGTCGTCGCACGAACGGGCCCCCGGTCGCGGTAGCCTTGAGGCAGGGTCAGTCTCTGCCCGGCGCGAAGAGAGGCTGTGGATCGCAGACCATTCGCGGAGGCCAACTGGCGAGTCGTGACGGAAAGCCGTCGGGCGACGGCTTCGAGGCTGTCGCCCGCCGCCACCACGTAGACCCGGCGCGTCTCAGGGGGGCCCTTCAGGCTACGGCCGACACTGAGGGTATAGGGCGGCTTGAGACCATTGAGGTCTGCGAACTCCCGGCGAGTCATTCCAAGCCGGGCGGCGATCCCATCCACGGTATCGCCGCTTCGGACGACATAGGTGGACGCCCCGCCCGTCACGCTGACGATGCGGCCAGCGGCCTGCATGCCGGCGTCGCCCCCAGCGGCCTCGCCGGAGCCCGGAATCCTCAGCCTCATCCCGGCGTCAATCCGCGCCTCGGCGCCCAGGCCATTGGCCTCGGCGATGGCGTCCGCAGGAACGCCCAGCCGACGGCTGATGCCGAACAGGGTGTCGCCCCGCTGCACCGTGTAGGTATCGCCGGAAGCCTGAAGCAAGGCTAACCGGACGGGCGTCGTGTCGCTACGCAAAGCCTCCTGCGCCGCGGAGGGCGCGGCAAGGCCGCCGAGCGCCATTGACGCCGCAAGCATCAGGACGGTCCGGTTGAGGTAACTGCTCATCGCCGCTCCGGCTCTGTTCACCCAGTCGGCGCCGCGATTCGGACCTGCGACGCAGTCCTCATTCACGACCCCAAAAAATCGTCACCATTTGGGCGGGCTCAGGACTCCTTCGCCACACCCTCCAGCAGCGGTACGAACC
>JBJTEN010000299.1:0-7675 GCA_046092925.1 Phenylobacterium sp.
CCAGTCCAGTGCGGTGGCGGCGTCAGCCAGTTCGCCGATCCCGGAGTCGAACTCACCCTGGCTGCGGCCGACGCCCCGGAAGTTGAACCGAAGGACCGAGAAGCCGCGCTTCATGAAGAGGTGGAAGAGCTGGACCGCCACCGCACTGGACTGGCTGCAGGCCACAAATCCCGCCGCATCCCAGTGCTGGGTCGCCGGGTTCGACTTCGGCGCGTGGATCGGCATGCAGCTCCTCATGCGCCGGCCCGAGACCGACGGCTTCATCTCGGTCTCGCCGCCCACCAACATGTATGACTTCAGCTTCCTCGCCCCCTGCCCGGCCTCCGGCCTCATGCTGCACGGAGGCGCCGACACCGTGACTCCGCCGCAGGAGGTGGAGAAGGTGGTCTCCAAGCTGCGCACCCAGAAGGGCATCGTGATCGACTACGACGTCGTGGACGGCGCCAGCCACTTCTGGACGGAACACCTGCCTGAGGTGGAAGCCCGCGTTGGGGCTTACCTGGACCGGCGTCTGGCCGAGAGCGTCTGAGACAGCATCACGCTGGCCGGGTCAACCGGCCGCCGGTCATTGGAGCCTTCACCCCGGTCGTTCCCGGGAACGAGATCGGCAACCCCCTGAGGCAACGCGCCGCAAGAAAGGCGAAGGCCTCCGCTTCGAGGGCGTCTCCCCGCCAGCCGACGCTCTCGACATTCGTGACCGTGCAGGACAGGCGGGCGGACAGGGCCGCCATCAGGGCGGGATTGCGCCGCCCCCCGCCCGTGACGATCAGGCTGGCCGGCCTCGTATCGAGGTGTCTGAACGCCCTCGCCACGGCCTCGGCGGTGAAGGCCGTCAGGGTCGCGACGGCATCAGCCAGGGGCAGGTCCTCCGTCGGGGCGGGCGAGAAGTCGTAACGGTCGAGGGACTTGGGCGGCGGCGCCTCGAAATAGGGATGGGCCAGCAGACCTTCCAGCACCAGGGAAATGACCCGCCCTTCCCTCGCAAGGCGCCCGTCGCGGTCGAATCTCTCGCCGGTCCGCGCCAGCACCACCTGGTCGATCAGGCCATTGCCCGGTCCCGTATCAAAGGCGACCACCCGGTCGCCGCCCGCCCAGCAGGTCAGGTTCGCCACCCCGCCGATATTGAGCACAGCGAGGGGCGCGGGAAGCCCTGACGCCGCCGCACGCGCCAGGTGATAGACCGGCGCGAGGGGCGCCCCCTCCCCGCCCGCCGCCACGTCGGCGGTGCGGAAGTCAAAAGCCACCGGGATGCCCGCAGCGCCCGCCAGCCACGCCCCGTCGCCCAGCTGCAGGGTTCGCCCCGGACGCCCTGCGGAAGGCCGTTCATGCAGGACGGTCTGGCCATGCATCCCGACAAGGTCCAGGTCGGACCAGTCCATCCCGTGCGTTCGCAGGAAGGCTGACCCGGCCGCGAAGTGGGCCTCGGCCACCGCCCGGGCGGCCTCGGCGAACAACGGAGGCTCCGGCGCCCCGCGCGGATGCTTCAGGGCGACCTCGATGGTCCGGGCGAGCAGGTCGCGCAGGGTGTCCGGCAGGGGCGCTTCGGCGGCTGGACCGAAGCCCTGCAGGGTCTCTCCGTCGGTCTCAAGGATCGCCATGTCGATCCCGTCCAGGGAGGTGCCGGTCATGAAGCCGAGGACGCGCATGGCGCTTGACTGCCACGGCGTCGGGGCCTACGCCAGCGGCGTGTTTCAGGCCCTCGCCCCGACCCGGACCTATTACCGCCGCCCCTGACGACGGCGTGAGACCTTTCGCGCCGCCCTTCCCGGCTGGCGCGCTCTGGAAACGGCGCCGGCCCGACCGAGCCCTCCGGAGCTTCCCATGACCGCCCAAGCCGAATTCAAGTCCGACCTTCTGCGAACCCTTCAGGCGCGCGGCTATATCCACCAGATCACCCACCCGGAGGAGCTGGACGCCGCGGCGGCGTCCGGGCGGGTGACCGGATACATCGGCTTCGATGCGACGGCGCCCTCCCTGCACGTGGGCAGCCTGCTGCAGATCATGATGCTGCGCCGGATGCAGCAGGCGGGTCATAAGCCCATCGTGCTGATGGGCGGCGGCACCACCAAGGTCGGCGATCCCACCGACAAGGACCAGTCACGCCCCCTCCTGACCGAGGAGCGCATCCAGGCCAACATCGACAGCATCAAGACCGTCTTCGCCCGCTTCCTGACCTTCGGGGGCGGGCCGACGGACGCCGTCATGGTCAACAACGCCGACTGGCTGGACACCCTCGGCTATGTCGAGTTCCTGCGGAACTACGGCGTGCACTTCACCATCAACCGGATGCTGACCTTCGACTCGGTCCGGCTGCGCCTCGAGCGCGAGCAGCCCATGACATTCCTCGAGTTCAACTACATGCTGATGCAGGCCACGGACTTCTTGGAGCTGGAGCGCAAGTACGGCTGCCAGCTGCAGATGGGCGGCTCGGACCAGTGGGGCAATATCCTGAACGGCGTGGAGCTGATCCGCCGGGTGGATCACAAGCAGGCCTTCGGCCTGACCAGTCCCCTGCTCGCCACCGCCTCGGGCCAGAAGATGGGCAAGACGGTGGCCGGGGCGGTCTGGCTGAACGCCGACATGCTCCCGCCCTATGACTACTGGCAGTTCTGGCGGAATACAGAGGACGCGGACGTCGGTCGCTTCCTGCGGCTCTTCACCGACCTGCCACTGGACGAAGTCGCCCGGCTGGAGGCGCTCTCGGGGGCGGAGATCAACGACGCCAAGAAGGTGCTCGCCACCGAGGCGACCCGGATGCTGCACGGCGACGAGGCCGCAGCGGCGGCCGAGGAAGCCGCGCGGGTGGCCTTCGAGGCGGGCGGGCTTTCGGCCGACATGCCGACCCTGGCCTTGAAAGCCTCTGAACTCGCCGCCACATCGCATGCCGCGCTGATGGTGGCGGCGGGCTTCGCCGCCTCGAACTCCGAGGCGCGCAAGCAGATCGCCAACGGCGGCTTCCGGATCAATGGCGAGAAGGTCGCCGATCCGCAGGCCAATGTCGCCGTCATCGGCGCCGAGGCGGAGCTGAGGTCCGGCAAGCGCCGGGTCCGGCTCGTAATCGAACCCTGAGGAGCTTGAAATGGCGGAACTGGAAGTCGGCGCAAAGGCGCCTGAGTTCGAGATGGCGGGCGCCGACGGGCCGATCCATCTGGCGGACTTCGCGGGCAAGACTCTCGTTCTTTACTTCTATCCGAAGGACGACACGTCCGGATGCACGAAGGAGGCGCAGGAGTTCACGGCCCTCGCGGCTGACTTCGCTGTGGCGGGGGCTGCGGTCCTGGGCGTATCCAAGGACTCGGTCTCCAGCCACGGGAAGTTCACCGCCAAGTACGGGCTCGCCATACCCCTTGGCTCAGACCCCGAGGGCGTGACGATCGAGGCCTATGGCGCCTGGGTCGAGAAGAGCATGTACGGGCGCCAGTACATGGGCATCGACCGGTCGACCTTTCTGATCGACGGCTCGGGTGCGATCCGCAGGATCTGGCGAAAGGTCAAGGTGTCCGGACACGCCGCGGAGGTCCTGAAGGCCGTCCAGTCCCTCTGAGGCCCGCAGCCCTCCCAAGGCGATCCGCGAATCAGCGGGTTGCCTTCGGGGGGGTTACCAGACAATAACTGCGTCCCCGCAGGTTGACGGCAAGGTGAGCATGTCGCGTCTCGCGCAACTCCGCAGCTTGGTGCAGGCCCTGTTCCCCGAAAGGCATCTCTATCTCCGGTCCGGAGGAGAGATGAGGGGCGTGGTCCTGACGCCAGCCCGACAGATGATTTTCGCAGCAGCCGGCGTCGGGCTCCTGACCTGGATCATCATCTCGTTCATCGCGATCCTGATCGGCGCGGTGACACAATCGCGAAGCGACCAGGAACTGGCCGAGATGCAGGCCCGTTCGGAGCGCTGGGTTGCGGACCGCGAAGCCCGTCTGAACAGCGCTGTCGCACAGCTGAACGCCTCCGGCGCAACCCTGGGCGGCCTTGCGGAATCCATCGAGAAGCGCCACGCGGCGCTGGCCCTCCTGCTGACCGATCTCAAGGGCGAGCCCGGAGCCATGGCGGCCATTGCTCCCGCCCTGAGAAGCTCTTCGACCCCCGAGGACGACCCGATCGAGCGGATCGCGGGCGTGCAGGCCAGCCAGGAGCGTCTGGTGGACGCGGCGGAAGACTTCGCCCGTAGCCGTGCAGACCGGCTGAGACTGGCGTTTCGTCTGGCGGGTCTGGCGCCCTCAAGCTACGCCTCGCCGGCTGCGTCGGGCGGTCCCCTGCTGGAAGCCCCCGATCCCAGGGCGCTCGCCGCCGTCCTGGACGTCGACGAGCGGTTCGCCGCCCGGATACAGCGGGCCGCCGAAAACCTCTCGACCGCCAACGCCTTGTCAGACACGGCGGCGCGCCTGCCCTTCTCGCATCCTGCGAACGGCGCCCGTCGCACCAGCGGTTTTGGCGTCCGGTTTGACCCGTTCACGGGTCGCCCCGCATTCCATGCCGGGATCGACTTCGTCTCGGCCTTCGGCGCGCCGATCCTGACCACGGCCCCGGGCGTGGTGTCCTATGCGGGCGTTCGGTCCGGCTATGGCAAGACGGTCGAAGTGGATCACGGCCGGGGCTTCAAGACCCGTTATGCACACCTTTCCGCAATCGCCGTGTCGCCCGGGCAGAGGGTGGCGGTCGGGCAGAGGGTGGGCGCCCTTGGCAATACGGGACGCTCGACAGGACCTCATCTGCATTACGAAATCTGGCTCAATGGCAGGGCCGTAAATCCCTATCGTTTCCTCCGCGCAGGTGAACATGTTCAGCAAGCCCGCAGCCAAGCCGGATAACCGCCCGGTCAGCCTTCCCGTGGAAGCCTCCAGCCCTGGAGGGGCCGCAGACCCCGGGGCCCGGGGCCGTCCGCGCCCAGCCTCCCTGCTGGCGCAGAATCTCAGCGTCGAGGGCTCCATCCAGAGCGACAGCGAAGTCCAGATCGATGGCCTGGTGAAGGGCGATGTCCGGGTCGAGAAACTGGCGGTGGGTGAGACGGGCCGGATTGAGGGACAGGTCACGGCCGAGACGGTCGAGGTCCGCGGGCGCATCACCGGGGGCATCGTCGCCAAACAGGTGCGCCTCTACGCCTCCGCGGGCGTCGAGGGCGATATCACCGCCGAGCAATTGGCCATTGAGCCGGGCGCCTCTTTCGAGGGGCGCAGCATCAAGCTCCAGCGCCCGAAGCCTGCGGCCATCTCGGCGCCGACCCCCTCGGGGGCGAGCTGAGCCCCTGAGGCGTCAGCCGTCCCGGGTGCCCCCGACCCGCTGCGCGAGACTGGCCCCCATGAAGGCGTCGAGATCGCCATCCAGCACGCCTTGGGTGTCGGACGTCTCCACCTGGGTCCTGAGGTCCTTGACCATCTGATAGGGCTGAAGGACGTAGGACCGGATCTGGTGCCCCCAGCCGATATCCGCCTTCTGGTCCTGAAGCGCCTGGGCTTCCGCCTCACGCTTCTGCAGCTCAAGTTCGTACAGTCGGGCCCGTAGCATGCGCCAGGCCTCTTCCCGGTTCTGATGCTGCGAACGCCCGGTCTGACAGGCCACAACCACACCCGTCGGCACGTGGGTAAGCCTGACCGCTGAGTCCGTCTTGTTGATGTGCTGGCCGCCCGCCCCCGAGGCCCGATAGGTGTCTGTCCGGACATCCGACGGATTGATGTCGATCACGATGGTGTCGTCGACCACCGGATAGACCCAGACTGAGGCGAAGCTTGTGTGTCGTTTGGCCGCGGCGTCGAAGGGCGAGATCCGCACCAGACGATGGACGCCGGCCTCCGTCTTCAACCATCCGTAGGCGTTCGCCCCCTTGATCTGGATGGTCGCAGACTTGATGCCGGCCTGATCGCCCGGGGTTTCCTCAAGGAACTCCACACTCATGCCATGGGCGTTGGCCCAGCGCGTATACATCCGCAGGAGCATCCCCGCCCAGTCGCAGGATTCCGTCCCGCCCGCACCGGAATTGACCTCCAGAAAGGCGTCGTTGCCATCCGCCTCTCCGGACAGAAGAGCTTCGAGTTCGGCGCGCCCTGCCCGCTCACGGATCGCCTTCAGCTGCTGTCGGGCTTCCTCGAGGCTGGCTTCGTCACCTTCTTCATCCGCCAGTTCAGCGTATCCCACGGCGTCGGACAGGTCCCGCTCGAGCCCAAGGACGGACTCAACCGAAGCGCCCAGCCGGGATCTCTCTCGACTGACGGACTGGGCTTCATCGGGTCTGTCCCAGAGTGTGGGATCCTCGACCCGGGCGTTCAGCTCATGCAGTTTTCGAAGCGCGACATCCCAGTCAAAGTCGCCTCCTGAGCAGCGCGATCGACTGCTCGATGTCGGCCTTTGCAGCCTCGACATCCGCTCTCATGGGTCACTCCTGGAATACGGCGGGCGGGAGTAGCGCGGACGGGGCCTCAATACAATCCGCTCATGTCGTCGGACCTGCGTTCGGGCTGCGGCCTCGGCTCCCCGGCCGTTCGCCCCAGCTGGTCGTAAGGCAGAGGCCGGATCGGGAGCCCGTCAGGGGTCAGGCCCGACGGAGTCTCCAGGACCCTGGGCTCGGTTCCGGGGCGAAAGGCCTCCCGGATTCCATTGATGTTGGCGAAACGCGCATTCCTCGGAACCTTGAAGTCCGTCTTCGGAAGACGATCCGCGGCCGACCGCATGAAGTCGATGAAGATGGGAACCGCCGCCTGGGTGCCCGTCTCTCCCCGTCCGAGGGTTCGATTGTCGTCGAAGCCGACAAAGACACCGACCACGATCTGCGGGGTGTATCCGATGAACCAGGCTGATCGATAATCATTGGTGGTTCCGGTCTTGCCGGCGATCGGGAAGCCGAGCGACGAAACCGATGCAGCCGTGCCCCGCTGGACCACGCCCTGGAGCATGGACGTGATCTGGTAGGCCGTGATCGGATCGAGAACCTGCTCGCCAGCCTGGGCGATCCGCGGGCTCTCTGTACCTGTAAAGGCGGCGCTGCATCGCGGACAGTCGCGACGGTCCGCCCTGAGGACGGTCTCTCCTTTGAAGTCCTGAACAAGCTCGATGAGGTGCGGCTCCACCTTGCGACCTCCGTTCACGAAGGCGGCGTAAGCGGTCGTGATCCTGAGCGGCGTAGTCTCGCCCGCGCCCAGCGCCATGGCGAGTACAGGGTCCATGTCCTGGGTCACGCCCAGACGAAGCGCCGTGTCGCGGACCTTCCGCATCCCGACGCCCTGGGCGAGCCGGACCGTCATGGTGTTCCGGGACAGCTCCAGTCCACGGCGCAGCTGCATGGCGCCAAGGTAGGACCGGGTATAGTTCTCAGGCGACCAGGCCTCACCATCCCGACCCGACAGGGTGATGGCGGAGTCCAGAACCGTGCTCGCAGGCGTGGAGCCGTTCTCAAGGGCGGTGGCGTAGACAAAGGGCTTGAAGGTGGAGCCGGGCTGACGCCGGGCCTGGGTCGCGCGGTTGAAGCTGGAGAGCGAGAAGGAATAGCCGCCTACGAGGGCCAGGACCCGCCCCGTGTTGGGCTCCACCACCACAAATGCGCCGTTGACGGCGGGGACCTGCCGAAGCCGAAAACCCCCGGCGGCCGAAGGCTCGACAAAGATCAGGTCACCGGCGCTCAAGCCCCGTCCCGCCCGCGCCCAGGCGACGTCGGCGGGGGCCAGCCAGCCGGCGGCGGCGTCCGTTCGCG
>JBJTEN010000300.1:0-4260 GCA_046092925.1 Phenylobacterium sp.
GATCGGCGGCGACGACGCCGACAGCCTGACTGGGGGCGGAGGTGCGGCCACGCTGTCAGGCGATGCGGGCGGCGACACCCTGGCGGGTGGAACCGGCGCTGAGATCCTCTTCGGCGGCGCGGGGGCCGACATCCTCTCCAGCGGCGGCGGCGCAGACACCCTGACCGGCGGCGCCGACGGCGACAGCCTCCTTGGCGGCGCCGGCGCCTCCAGCCTGGCCGGGGACGAGGGCTCCGACACCCTCGCCGGCGGCGTCGGCGGCGAAACCCTGTCCGGCGGCGGAGGTCAGGATCAGCTTTCCGGCGGCCTCGGTGCGGACATCTTCCTCTTCGCGACCGGCGCCTCCACGGCGATCGCCCGGGACGTGATCGGCGACTTCACCATCGGGACGGACAGGATCTCCTTCGGGCTGGGGACCGCAAACAGCGGAACAGGACCCGCCGGCTTCAGTGCGGCGGCGGACGCCGCCTCGTTCACGGCGGCCCAGGCGGCGGCCCTGGCCCTGATCTCGGCCGGAACCGACGACGTGGTCGCGGTCCGGGACACCGCCGCCAGCCTCACCTACGTCTTTGCGGATACCGATGGAGACAACGCCATCGACACCGTGGTCGAGCTGACCGGGCTCCTGACCCTCGCACAGACCGACTTCACAGGCTGAAGGTCAGTCCCGCGGCGCCAGGGCGCGCCAGCCTATGTCCGTCCGGTGGAAGCTCTCCGGCCAGTCGATCCGGGCAATGGCGCCATAGGCGCGGGCGCGGGCCGTCTCTAGGTCCGGCCCCCTGGCGCAGATGTTGAGCACGCGGCCGCCGGCGGCCCTCAGGACCCCCTCCGCATCCCGCGTTGTGCCGGCGTGGAAGACCGCCACATCCGGCCCGAAGTCCTGCTCGGCGCCGAGGATAGCCGTGCCGGTGCGCGGCGCGTCCGGATACCCTTCTGCGGCCATGACCACGCAGATCGCCACCTCATCGCGCCATTCGGGGTCGGGGAGGTCCGCCAGCGTGCCCGTCGCGCAGGCGAGCAGGTAGGGAACCAGATCGCTCTTCAGGCGAAGCATCAGGACCTGGCACTCCGGGTCCCCGAACCGGGCGTTGAACTCCACCAGCCGCGGCCCCTCCCGGGTCGCCATGAGCTCCACGAACAGGGCCCCTCTGTAGGGCGCGCCCTCGGCCGCTATGCCCTGCAGGGCGGGGACCGCCAGCCGGGTCATGACCTGATCCACCAGGTCATCGGTGAAGACAGGGGCCGGCGAGTAGGTCCCCATGCCGCCCGTGTTCGGCCCCTTCTCGCCGTCAAAGGCGCGCTTGTGGTCCTGCGCGGCGCCGAAGAAACGCGCTGTCTGTCCATCCGAAAGCACGAAGAGGGAGCCGATCTCGCCCTGGAGGAACTCCTCGATCACCACCCGCGCGCCCGCGGCGCCGAAGCGGCCGCCCAGGGCGTCATCGATGGCCGCCTCGGCGACATCCCTGTCCGGGGCCACGGTCACGCCCTTGCCGGCGGCCAGCCCGTCGGCCTTGACCACGTAGGGCGGCGAAAACCTGTCGAGGGCCGCGCGGGCGGACACCACATCGTCGCAGACGACCCAGGCTGCGGTGGGCAGGCCGTGGCGGTCGCAGAAGGCCTTGGTGAAGGCCTTTGAGCTCTCCAGCCGGCCGGCGGCGGCGATCGGCCCGAAGCAGGGGATCCCGGCCGCGGCCAGCGCGTCCGCCAAACCGGCTTCGACGGAGACCTCGGGGCCGATGACCACGAGGTCGGCGGCGATGTCCCGAGCGAGGTCGACAAGTCCCGTCGTGTCGGTCGGCTTGACGGCGCGCAGGTCCCCAAGGGCGGCCATCCCGGGATTTCCGGGCGCCATGACGAGCTGGCGGGTCAGGGGCGAGGCGGCGATCTTCCAGGCCAGGGCGTGCTCGCGCCCGCCGGATCCGACGAGAAGGATGTTCATGACCCGCCTTTCGCCCGGAGGCGCGGCGAGGTCAATCGGCCGGGGCCCTGAGGCGGTCGACCTCCAGGGCATAACCCGCAGAGCGGACCGTCCGGATGGGATCGAAGCCCGGCGCACCCTTGGACAGGGCCTTTCGCAGGCGTCCGATATGGACATCGACAGTCCGCGCCTCGACGTAGACGTCCGACCCCCACACCGCATCCAGCAACTGCTCGCGGCTGAACACCCGGCCCGGGTTCTGCATGAAGAAATCGAGCAGACGGAATTCCGTAGGCCCGAGATGCACCTCGACGCCGTCGCGCGACACCCGATGCGCCGACCGGTCAAGGGAGAGCGGACCGCGGACCACGACATCCTCGGCCAGGCCCGGCCTCAGCCGGCGGAGGACGGCGCGGATGCGTGCAGCCAGCTCGGTGACGGCGAACGGCTTGACCACATAGTCGTCGGCGCCCGTGTCCAGGCCACGGATGCGATCGCTCTCCTCGCCCCGCGCGGTCAGCATGATGATGGGCACGTTGCGGCTCTGCGGCCTTTGGCGCAGGCGGCGGCAGACCTCGATGCCCGAGACCTTGGGGAGCATCCAGTCCAGCACGACAAGGTCGGGAAGCGACTCATCCGCCTGGATGAGAGCCTCCTCGCCATCCGTGGCCAGGGCGACAAGATAGCCTTCCCGCTCCAGGTTGTAGCGAAGCAGGGTGCCGAGAGCGTCGTCATCCTCGACGACGAGGATTCGGGGGTTCACCGCCATGGTCTCAGGCCCTCAGATCGTCGGCGCGCGGCCTTTCGGCCGGGCTGACCTGCTCGCCGGTGATCTCGTAGTGGACGATCTCTGCGATGTTGGTGGCGTGGTCCCCGATGCGCTCCAGGTTCTTGGCCACGAAAAGCAGGTGGGCGCAGGGCGTGATCGTCCGGGGATCTCCCATCATGTAGGTCAGGAGCTCACGGAACAGGCTGTTGTAGTGCTCGTCGACTTCCTCGTCGCGCCGCCAGACCTCCATGGCCCTTTCGGCGTCACTGGAGATGTAGGCGTCCAGCACCTCCTTCAACCGGGCCTCCACCAGCCGGCCCATGCGCTCGATCGAGCGGTTGAGGGCGGGTACGGGCTCGACCTCGGAGAGGACGAGGGTCCGCTTGGCGATGTTCTTGGCCAGATCGCCGCAGCGCTCCAGGTTGGAGGCGATCTTCATCGCCGCCATGGTCTTGCGCAGGTCGTTCGCCATGGGCTGGCGCAGGGCGATGAGACGGATGGCCTTCTGCTCGACATCCGCCTCGATCTCGTCGAGCCGGTCGTCCTGCTGAAGGACCTTGGTGGCCAGGGCGGGATCCCGCCGCACGACGGCGTCCACCGCGTCGCCCAGCTGGGACTCCGCGAGGCCGCCGAGCCGGGCGCAGGCCGCCCCCAGGGCGTTGAGTTCGTCCTCGTAGGACTTGACGATGTGTTCGTTCATGGAACCGCCCTCAGCCGAACCTGCCGGTGATGTAGTCCTGGGTCCGGGGGTCTCCGGGCCGGGTGAAGATGTCGCTGGTGGGCCCCGCCTCGACCAGGCGTCCCAGATGGAAGAAGGCCGTGCGCTGGGAAACCCGGGCCGCCTGCGCCATGGAGTGGGTGACGATGATGATGCAGTACTGGGCTCGCAGCTCGTCGATCAGTTCCTCGATCCGGGCCGTGGCGATGGGGTCCAGGGCCGAGCAGGGCTCGTCCATGAGGATCACCTCCGGATTGATGGCTATGGCCCGCGCGATCACCAGTCTCTGCTGCTGGCCGCCCGACAGGCCCGTACCGGGCTGGTCGAGCCGGTCCGCGACCTCCTTCCAGAGACCCGCCCGCTTGAGGGCCTGCTCGACGACGTCATCCAGCTCCGATCGGGAGGTGGCGAGGCCATGAATCCTGGGGCCGTAGGCGACGTTCTCGAAGATGCTCTTTGGGAAGGGATTCGGCTTCTGGAAGACCATTCCCACCCGCGCCCGGAGCAGGACGGGGTCGAGGTCCCGGTCGTTCACATCCTCGCCGTCCAGCAGGATCCGTCCCTGCACCCGGGCGCCGGGGATGGTGTCGTTCATCCGGTTGATGCAGCGCAGGAAGGTGGACTTTCCGCAGCCGGAAGGTCCGATGAGCGCCGTGACGGCGCGATCCGGGACGTCGAGGTCGATATCGAAAAGCGCCTGCTTGTCCCCATAGAAGACGTTCACGCCCTTCGCGGTGATGCGCGGCGCGCCGTCACGGCGCTCATCGGACCTTCCGGCTGCGGAAAGTCCACCTTCCTGCGCTGCATCAACCGGATGAACGACACCATCCCCGGCGCCCGGGTGCAGGGACGGAT